>JAPLFH010000055.1 GCA_026390815.1 Ignavibacteriales bacterium
GATAGCAAGTTTATAAAATTCTCAGATTTTTAAGATGTTTTTTATTACTAATAATTGTATACGATGTTTGCTAATTCTATATTACTAACAGTGCACGATGTCTTGCTTATTTTGTGTTACCGATGTTGTGCTTATTCTCAAATAATGATTACTGCAAAATACTGAGTGTAAAAGTTACTATCCGTAGTGGGACTAAAAATTAGTTGTTGAATAGCGAAGGTTTTAAACACATGCCATAATATCTCAAAGTTTTCAATTATTTTTGAAGAAAGGCTTAAGCCTTTCCTCTGAACTAAAATGTCATTTACACCAAATATTTTACAGACTCATCCAATTTGATCCGTTTTCGTTACAATTTCGAACTTTTTGAAAAAGCTTTGTCATAATTTTGTTCTGAAATTTTTCTAAAAATTTAGTTATAGAATTCTCATCGCCTTATATCCCAACTAGACATTTAAAATTAAATGGTTATTCTTCACAAGCTTTCGACCAAGTTGTTTTTTTTGAAGGTGTAATACTCATCATTGGAGGGAAAAAAGGTTTTAGTTTTTTCTCTAATTCTTTATAATCCTGAATTCTTTGATTCATCGCTTTCCACCTCTTTGATTTATTTTGCGATATATTTTTCATATATCAGTCTCCTTTAATATTAATGTTGCTATAGAAATGATCATTCTTGGATTCTATTACTTTTGCAATATCTCTATTTAGTAAATGATCTGTTCTTAAATATAGTTCCCATATCTTATGCCATTGTTCACTATCTAATTCAATTTCGCTAACTTTCAATCCACAATCAATAGCTTGCTTGAAAAATATAGGTCTTCCATGTGATTTGGTTTCAAGCGGTGAGAGAAAGGGTTTTATTTTTTTTCTAATATCCCTTACACCTTCTTTAGACATCATTCCAAGTTTAAGATACTTTATTGCAATACTCTCTGAAAGCTCTTGCGCTCGACGTAAATCCTCAATAAGTCTGGAATCATATCTCTGGAGCTGTTGTAAATATGGTTCAACTCTCCCATTTATTTCCTTAGTAGCTTTTTTTAATAATGTTTCGAAGCTATTAATTATACCGTGAACTGAAAACACTTTTCGTGTTCCATCTTCAACTATTGTTACTTGAGGATCAATAGGACCTAGTTCTGATGTTTTGCTCATATAAATATGATTACTACCCATACAAATCATAGTTGCTGCGGATTTTGCCATATTTGGAACAACTACTTCGAAACAATCGTTTGAATACGCACGACATACATTAATTATTCTCTCCGCAGCAAGACCCGAACCACCAGGTGAATTCAATATCAAAACTAACCCATTAGAATTTAGTTCAGTATTTTGCAGTACTTCCTCGATCATTTTCGCATCTTCATCCTCAATCATGACAGGGAATGTAAAAGAGGTAAAAAAAGTAATTACAGTTTTATTAAAATAATTCTCTAACTCCTTAATTAAAGCTTGACGGACTGGTGGTGTTTGATGAATTTCGTTTAATAATTTTTTATAAGCAGCACGATTTTCATTATTTTTTTTTGACATCTCCTCTCTCCGATATGAAAAAATGTGAATTCATAAGGAATAAATAAAAGTCAGGGTAAAAATAGAATGATGGTAATAAAAAAGCAAACAGAGACTTTTATTGAAAAATACAAAAAGTAGGTTATTTAACCTGCTTTGCTGTTGCGGAGAGTCAGGGATTCGAACCCCGGAAGGACTTGCATCCTTAACGGTTTTCAAGACCGCCGCATTCAACCACTCTGCCAACTCTCCGTTTTCGCTGCCCAAATATAAAAAATAGACCGCTCTTAACAAAAGCAATTCTGTTGTACTTCTTAATAAAATGTTAAATTTGTAAAACATATTTTAGGTTTTTTGATGAATGAATTTAAATCCTTTGCCAATCTGCTTGCAAATGAAAGTGGTAAAATAATTCGGGATTATTTCCGCACACAAATTTCGGTGGATTCCAAAGCCGATCAATCTCCGGTAACAATTGCTGATAAAAAAGCCGAAGAAATTATGCGCAAATTAATAATGAAAGATTATCCTGACCATGGAATACTTGGTGAAGAATTTGGGAAACATAATGGTGATTCTGAATACCAATGGATTCTTGATCCGATTGATGGTACAAAAAGTTTTATTTGCGGAGCAGTTACTTTTGGAACACTCATCGCACTTTTAAAAAATGGAGAGCCAATTCTTGGAGTTATTAATCAGCCAATCTTAAATGAATTTTTAATTGGAGATAATTTAACTTGTGAATTAAATAATGTAAAAGTATCTGTAAGAGATTGTAGCAACCTTTCAGAAGCTGTATTATTAACTACTGATCATTTGAATGTTGAAAAGCACCAGAACGCAGTAAAATTTTATAAGTTGATTAAAAAAGTTAAACTCTACCGTAATTGGGGCGATTGCTACGGTTATTACTTAGTTGCCACTGGCTTTGCAGATGTTATGATCGATCCGATTATGTCAGTTTGGGATTTAATGGCTTTGATACCAGTAATCCGTGGAGCAGGTGGTTTAATTACTGATTACAACGGAAATGATCCAGTTAAAGGAAATAGTATTGTAGTAGCACAAAAAAAAATCCATAAAGAAGTTATAAAAATTTTAAATTAAAAATTTATTACTTCTTCTTTTTTTTCTTTGTTGTTTTATCGATTTCACTCTTGTTTTCACTTACCAAAGAATCAGGTTTAATGAATCCTTCCTTTAAAAGATTATCCATTGATTTGAAGAAAGTTATTTTTACTTCAGTAGAATTATAATAGCCTGTAGATTCAATTCTAACTCCGTAAATCTCCTTTTGAAGTCGTACTGAGGAAACCAAAATATCGTTCGCAATCAATTGATTTTCGATTTCATTTTTTTTATTCGGAATGTTTGATAAACACCAGTATACGCCTCTTTTTGCATTCAAGAATGCGGAATCGAGTTTTAATTCCGAAAATTCCTGGGCAATTACAATTGTTGGAATGAGAAATATTAGCAATGTTCTATTCATTTTACCCCTCTTGATTTTTTAGTTCCAATTTATAGAAAAAATAAATTAGAATACAGGTTTTATTGTTGCAACCATTTTAATCAACGAACATCATATTAATCAGAAACAGCAAATAAAACTAAAAAGGATACAAAAATGAATAACAGTATAATAAACGGTACCGATCTGAATTTTGATTCTGAAGTTCTATCATCTAACACACCTGTGCTTGTTGATTTTTGGGCTCCCTGGTGTGGACCTTGCAGAATGGTTGCCCCAATTGTTGAAGAAATTGCAACCGAACTTAGCGGAAAACTTAAAGTTGTTAAAGTTAATACTGATGAAAATTTTTCAGTTGCAACACGATATGGAATTATGAGTATTCCAACACTTGGAATATTTAAAGGTGGTCAATTAGTGGATTCTGTTATTGGAGCGGTTCCAAAACATCATCTGATGAGTAAAATTAAACCGCATATTTCAGCGGTTAATTAAAATTGATTTATTAATTGTTCAGTCCCTATTTAGGGACTGAACATAATGAAATGACTTCGTTTATTATTGTGGTTCTACAATCGCATCAACTGCACAAACTTCGGCACAAGATTTACAATCATTGCATAATTCTGGCGCTATGAATGTATGATCTTCTGAAATAGCCGGTTTTTCTTCTTCATTAAATTTATAAGATTCTCCAGCGTTATAAATTGCATTATTCTCGCATTCTTCAATACAGGCAGCACAGCTAATGCATTCTTCGGTAATCACCATTTTATATTCTCCCGTAAAAATTTTTATTAAGATCACTATTTTGTATCGGTGAAATTACAAATACGATGCCATCATTTTTACTCAGTGCGCAAGAATTGTATTTTATCAAATTGCGTTGATAAACTTTATTTATAGCTTAAAATCGAATTACAAAAGAAAAGTCATGGAGAAAAAATATTCAACATGATTGATTGCTTCCTAAATCTAAGAAAAAATATTATTCAATTTCTAATTAGCGGAAAGTGCAGTTGGTTAAATATCTGCAAAATATTATAATTAATTCCAAATCCTATTTGATTGTAAGTTGGCTAAAAAGTAATTTGAGAAACAAAAAATAGCTTTCAAAATCCTATTTATAAAAAAATGAGTACTTCCAGTACAACACTTAATATTGAATCAACATCAAAACGTGCGCGTGCACTGGATGCAGTTAGAGGTTTTGCAATCCTAACGATGTTTCTTTCAGGAAGAGTGCCATTTGGAGTTCTGCCCGATTGGATGTACCATGCCCAGGTTCCTCCACCGCTTCATAAATTTATTGATACACTTCCGGGCATTACGTGGGTAGATCTTGTTTTCCCATTTTTCCTATTTTCTATGGGTGCAGCAATTCCGCTTGCTCTTTCAAAAAGAATTGAGGAAGATGTACCAAAGTGGAAAATCTATTTTGGAATTTTTGAAAGAGGTTTGCTGCTTGTTGGTTTTGCAATCTACGATCAACATATTCGTCCTTATTCAATGAATTCAAATCCCACAACGATTACCTGGCTTACATCGCTGCTTGGTTTTGTTTTGCTATTTCCCGTATTGTGGCGAATGCCAAAAACATGGAAACCAGTAATTCAAAATTACGTTAGAGCTGCCGGTTGGATTGGTGCAATTCTTTTTATGGTTTTAGTAAGATTTCCGGAAACGAGTTTTAATGGTCAGTTCTTTTCTCTTTTCCGAAGTGATATTATTATTCTTGTTCTTGCTAATGTTGCTGTAAGCGGTTCAATCGTCTGGATTTTCACTCGTTCAAATTGGTATTTAAGATTTGGTTTACTGGGGATTTTGTTAGCAGTAAGATTAACTCACTTAGAACCGGGTTGGATTCAATTCTTCTGGAATGGTTCAGCAAACTGGTGGTTTAGATGGATTGGTAATATTTATTTCCAACAATATCTTTTTGTTATTATCCCCGGAACAATTGCAGGCGATTTAATTTTGCGATGGATGAAATCACCACAAGAAAAAATTTCTACCGAAATTAAAAGTTCTAAATCAAAATTAATTTACATTACATTGTTGATGTTTGGTTTCATTCTGGTTCTACTCGTTGGTTTGAAAGGCAGATGGGTAGAAGCAACAACTATAATTTCCTTTTCAATGTGCGCACTTGGTTGGTGGTTTCTTTCAGATCCGAAGAATGAAATGGAAAAACTATTTAAAAATATTTATACCTGGGGAGCATTCTGGTTAGTGTTGGGACTCATCTTTGAACCATACGAAGGAGGAATTAAAAAAGATCATCCAACGATGAGTTACTATTTTATTACCTCCGGTCTGGCGTCTTTTCTTTTTATTGGCTTTTCTATAATTATTGATATATTTAAAAGAAAATGGTTAAACCTGTTGGTGTACAATGGGCAAAATCCTTTGATAGCTTATGCTGGAATTACTAATTTGCTTCCACCACTTCTTGCATTAACAATGCTTGGTGAGTTTCTTAATTGGATAACTCCAACCCCATGGCTTGGTGTATTAAGAGCTTTGTTCGAAACATTCTTGTTGGGGTACTTTGTTAGTTTATTTACAAAACGCAAAATTTTCTTAAGAACATGATTTATATTGCCTGAAACTTAAAATCAATTTGTAAAATTTTAATATGGAAATTATGCAACAAAAATCTTTGAGAAATAAAACAATACTTTTAAATGAAAAAGAAAAATCTCGTTTAAAAAAGAAATTGATAAATGTTTTACCGGAAAATCATTTACAGTCTCCAATAACCGGAACTATAAACGGTGATTGTCTTACCTGGGCTGAGTATCTTCCAAATGATTTTGTTGATTTACTTTTTTTAGATCCACCATATAATCTAATTAAAGATTTTAATGGTTGGAAGTTTAGCAAAAGGAAAGTGGATGATTATTCCGATTGGCTTGATAATGTAATTATTAGATTAAAGCCGATGCTAACAAAAACAGCCTCTATTTATATCTGCGGCGATTGGTACTCCTCAACTTCTATTTTCCAAGTTGCATCAAAACACTTTATTGTTAGAAACAGAATTACATGGGAAAGAGAAAAAGGACGGGGTGCAAAAGCTAACTGGAAAAACTCCAGCGAAGATATTTGGTTTTGTACAATGTCTGATGATTATACTTTTAATCTTGACGCTGTTAAAATGAAAAGAAAAGTATTGGCTCCGTACACCGTTAATGGTGCGCCTAAAGATTGGGATAAAACCCAAATTGGAAACTTCCGTGTTACACATCCTTCAAATTTGTGGACGGATATTTCTATACCATTTTGGTCAATGCCAGAAAATACAAATCATCCTACGCAAAAAAGTGAAAAGCTGCTGGCAAAAATAATTTTGTGCAGCACCAATAAAGATGATTTAGTTTTCGATCCGTTCCTTGGAAGCGGAACTACTTCAGTTGCGGCAAAAAAATTGGGGAGAAAATATCTTGGGATAGAGTTGAATGAAGATTTCTGCCTGTTTGCAGAGAAACGCCTTGAATTAGCAGACGCAAATAAAAAAATACAGGGACTTGCTGATGGTGTTTTTTGGGAAAGAAATACTTTTTCGCTGCAAACAAAGAAAAAAAGTTGTTGACTTATCAATTACAAAATATTAAGTTAAAATCGAGATTGAAAAAGAAAGGAATTTGCCACAAAAAAAATCATTTCACATAAGTTCTAATTTATCATTTCAAAAAACCATTTAGGAGGATCTATGAAGAAAGGTTTATTATTTGTTTTCGTTCTTTTATTGGCTTCCACTATGTTTGCCCAGTGGACAGAGCAAACAAGCGGTGTAACGACAACGTTACAGCTAATAGTTGCTGTTGATGATAACGTTTTATGGGCGTGCGGATCAAGTGGCGTTGTTCTTTTAACAACTGATGGCGGCACTACTTGGGTAAAGAAAACCCCCACAGATGCAACTGTTACAAATTATTCAGTTGCACCATTGGATGCTACAACAGCTTGGGTAACTGGTACAGTTGGCGGTAGCGCAGACTGTATAATATGGAAAACTACAGATGGCGGTACAACCTGGGTTCAGCAATATCGTAATCCTACTGGATTCACCAATGGTATGGTAATGTTCGATGCAAATAACGGTGTATGCTGGGGTGATCCAGATCCTTATCCGTCCACTGCATGGGAAATAGTAACCACCACAGATGGTGGAACTACTTGGACAAGGGTTCCTCGCTCTAATTACACGGGAGCAGATAGCGCTAACGGCGAATATGGTTCTGCACGTGGTATTTGTAAATCTGGAAATACCGTTTGGTTTACTGGATATAGTGCTGTTGCAGGTACACCAAATTCTATCTATAAGTCAACAGACAAAGGTCTTCACTGGACAAGAAGCACTTTAAACAAAGTAAGCGGTACTTCTGGCTCAGGTTATCTGGCATTTGCTAATTCTAATCAAGGTGTATTTGTGGGTTTAGATGGAACAAGAGCTGTTACTATTGACGGCGGAACGACCTGGACAGTAGCTACAAATACAACTCCAGCATTAAGAGCCTTAACCTATGTACCGGGAACAACTTCCTTTATTGCTACTGGCAGTTCAGGTGCAAGTCTAATCTCCAGAGATTATGGAGTTACATGGGAAGCATTAACCGGTGCACCGGCAGTGAGCCTTTATGGAGTTACTGCCACTTCTAACAATGCATGGACTTGTGGTGCCACGGGTAAAATTGCCAAATTAGCAGGTACTGCTAACGTTCCAGTAGAACTAAAATCCTTTTCAGCAAAAGTTGTTGATGGTAAAGCAAATCTTGAATGGTTTACAGTTACCGAAACAAACAATAAAGGATTTGAAGTTGAAAGGAATATTTCCGGTGTTTGGGCAAAAGTTGGTTACGTTGATGGCAGCGGAACAAAAACAACCGGCACCAAATATACATTTGTTGATGATATTGCAAACTTGAAATCGCAAAGTCTTTCATATCGCTTAAAACAAATTGATCTGAGCGGAACATATGAATACTCTGCAGAAGTTCAGGTTAACAATCTAGCTCCGTCCAAATTTGATATGAGCCAGAACTATCCAAATCCATTTAACCCGGCTACAACAATTAAATATGCGCTTCCATTCGAAAGCATAGTTAATGTTACAGTATACAATTCGCTTGGACAAATTGTAAGCGAGCTGGTAAATAAAGTACAACAAGCTGGTTATTACGAAGAAAATTTCAATGCTTCTAATTTATCATCTGGTACTTACATTTACCAAATTAAAGCAGTTGGTGTAAATGGCGGACAAGAATTCAGCTCTGTAAAGAAAATGATTCTTGTGAAGTAACTCAAACATTTTCTAAATTTCTTTTTAACAGTCCTGGCAATTGCCGGGACTGATTTATTTTAAACTGTTCAAATTTCATCTTTACTTTCTTCTAAAAAGTTTTTCACTTAAATTGCTGTCAGATTATTCTTTCAATTCTTTTAAGTTAGTTAATGATGAGAAATATTTTAACATTTTTCCTTTTTTCCATTTGCACTTTAATCGGCTTTGGCTTATTTGATCTGAACCATGAAAGAGAATCATTTAATTACCAGCCAGCCGATTGGTTTTATTACCAGCGTGCGTATCCAAATAAAGAAATTCCTTTTCAAAAATATTTAGAAGCCGCACAGAAAAAGCAACAATTACTTGCCAAAGAAAATTCAAGCTTTGATGGAGCCTGGAAACAGATTGGACCTTCAAACATTGGTGGAAGAATAACAGCGCTTGCAGTAAATTCATTGGGAATTAAAAATATCATCGTTGCCGGTGCTGCTGCTGGCGGGGTGTTCACATCCGGAGATGGAGGAGTGGAGTTTCATCCGACTATGGATAACTACGCCAGTCTTTCAATTGGTGCTTTAAAAGCAGATCCTGGTGATCCCAAAATAATTTATTGTGGAACTGGTGAAGCAAACACCAGCGGTGATTCTTATCCAGGGTTTGGAATTTATAAATCATACGATAATGGTTCCTCCTGGCTTCAATCAGGCTTAACAGATGCAAGACACATTGCAGAAATTGAAGTACACTCCAATTTAGTTTTTGCTGCTGTTGCGGGCGGACTTTATTCCAAAGATAGCAACAGGGGAATTTATAGATCGACTGATGCCGGAGCAAGCTGGGAAAGAGTTTTATTCATCAGCGATTCTACAAGTGCAATTGATGTTGCTATCGATCCGTCCGATATCAATATTGTTTATGCAGCAATGTGGGAAAGACAGCGTGGTCCTTCATTCAGAAAAGTTTCCGGTTTTACTTCCGGAATTTATAAATCAACTGATATGGGAAACACCTGGACAAAACTTACAAATGGTTTACCCGTTTCATCAAATTATATTGGAAGAATAAGCATTGCAGTTGCTCCATCAAATTCTGATTTTGTATATGCACTTTATAAAGTTTCTACTCCGAGTGATCTATCGGAAAATATTTTTGGTGGATTCTATCGTTCTACAAACAAAGGCACAAGCTGGGAAAAAATGCCCGATGGCAAACTTGGAAATGAGTTCTCTAACTTCGGCTGGTACTTTGGTCTGCTTGAAGTCGATCCGAAAGATTACAATACTGTTTACGTTGGTGAGATTGATCTTCTTAAAACAACTGATGGCGGAAATTCCTGGAAGAACATTACTAATTCATACTCTGGTTCATTCGATCAGCAGCATCCGGATCAACATGCCCTTTACATTGATCCTATCAATACAAATAATTTAGTTGTTGGTAATGATGGTGGAATTTTTACTTCATCAAACGGTGGAACAAACTGGAAAAAATTATACAATCTGCCAATAACACAATTCTATGCATCAACAATTGATTATCTTCATCCGGATATCAAACTTGGTGGAACGCAGGATAACGGAACAATGAAAACAAGAGCCAGCGGAATTGATGATTGGGAAGTAATTTATGGTGGAGATGGATTCCATTGTAAGGTGGATTATACTAATTCAAATATCATCTATACAGAATTTCAGTGGGGCGGTCTTGGTAAAAGCACTGATGGTGGAGCTAACTTTTATTATGGCTCTACAAACGGTATTGATCAAAATGATAGAAGAAATTGGTCAACTCCTTTTACTTTAGATGTACTTGATCCGACTATTCTTTACTATGGAACTTACAGGATTTATAGATCAACAGATGGTGCACAATACTGGAGCGCAATTAGTCCTGATCTTACAAGAGGAAAAAATGGTAAACAAGGAACGATTACCTGCATTTCAACAAACGTATTGCCGGATAATAACAGAGTAATTTATACTGGTACCGATGATGGAAAAGTTTCAGTAAGCACTAACACCGGCATAAGCTGGAAAGACATTACTGGGAATCTTCCGCGAAGATATGTTACTGATATTCTTTGCGACCGCAGAGATGCAAGTGTAGCTTATGTTACGCTTAGCGGATACAATCAGGATTTGAAAAATCCACATATTTTTCAGACGACAAACTTTGGTGAAAGCTGGACCGACATTAGCGATAACTTGCCTGATGTTCCTTTAAACTCAGTTGTTCTTGATTATGAAGAAGGTTTGGGAATTTATATTGGTGGTGATTTGGGAGTTTATTACAAAAGATATTTAACTGATGGTTGGAAGTTGCTTGGTTCCGGTCTTCCAAACTCACCAATCAGCGATTTAAATTATCATCAGCCAACTAAAAAATTAGTTGCTGCAACACATGGCAGATCGATGTTTGAAATTGATCTTACCAATATTGTTAAAGTTGATGAAGAAAGAAAAAATATTCCTGAAAGCATTACACTTTACCAAAATTATCCAAATCCATTTAATCCAAATACGGTTATTAGCTTTCGGTTATTAGCTAATAATTTTGTTACTCTAAAAGTTTTTGATAATAATGGAAAAGAAGTTTCTACATTGGTTGATGGATACAAACCAGCGGGAATTTACAATTATAAATTTTCAGCGAATAATTGTTTATTACCAAGCGGAATTTATTTTTATCAACTAAAAGCCGGAAATTATTCATTAACGAAAAAAATGTTGCTGCTTAAATGACATTTAATGAATGAACTGAATTAAAGAAATTCATTCCCAAATTAATAAATTAAGTTGATTAACTATTTCAATTCAATTAAATTGCACGCAACCTTTTTTAAATCAAGGAGGGGTTCGTGCAAACTAAAATAGTTATAACGGTTATAATTTTATTGTGTGGAAGTATTTATCCACAACAGAACTTAAGGACTGCTGCCATCCAGTTTAACTCATCTCTCGATTTGACTACAGATGCAAGAAGCATTGCGCTGGGCGAAGGTATAGTGGCAGATCCAGTTGGTTTATTATCTTACAAAAATAATCCGGCAGCTCTTTCTGGTGTACATAAAGCAAATATTTTTTATAGTAACCGGAATCAGAATTTATCGGGAATCAATTTAGAACAAAGTCATGAATCCCGTCTTTATAATGTCGGCGTTATCTTTCAAACAAATTTTGGCAATTTTGCATTCGACTATTCTAAGTTCAATAAAAGTTATTACGATCTTCCTTTTCAGGCATCATCATATTTTGGAAAAATCAATAGTTCCGACTATACATTTAATTTTTCCTTTGCAAGAAGTTTGGTCGGTAATTTATCTGGCGGAATAAACTTTAAAATTTTCAAGCGGGATAGAACTATTGAAGGTTATCCTTATATGAACTTTAATACTAAACGAACATATCTTGTGGATATTGGATTGCTTTATGGTATTATCAATCTTGCTGATAAAGCCATTGTTGATGACAAACTTAGTCTTGGAATATCTTTACAGAACTTTGGAACTGACTATACAGAAAATTATGCAAGTGATTCTTATAGCGACTGGTTTAACTCAACGCAGGGTGGTTCGCATATACCAAGATATTTAAGAATCGGATTTTCATATATGGTTGATGTGCCGCAAAAAGCTGCGTCTAAAATTCAGTTATCAGTTAATATGGAATACCGGAATTATCTTAACCCGCAAATAGAACGAAGAAATGGGTTTACCTTAATTGATGACAGTGCTTTTCGCGATTACTGGGGATTGGGAATGGAAGCAGTGTTATTCAAAATTATTGCTTTGCGTGTTGGTGGTTACTCGCAACCTTTATCTAATATGTATGGAGCTAAAAGTGATTTGAATATAAGATATGGTTTTGGTATTTATTTGCCGTTAGAAATTCTTGGTCCAACTTCACCGCTTACATTCCGTTTTGATTATACAGTTATTCCTATAAACAAATATGGAGTAAAGTACGATCAGAATTATTTTGATATGTTTAATGCTCAACTTTCATTTAATTATTAAACGTAATTAGGTAAAGCCAATTTATTTTAGGAATGATTTATCCTGGATGTAATTCATTTCTTTTCAATTCCCACTGTGGAGTTTTAATCATAAATTCATCATTTTTAAGACAGAAATTTTAATTTACTTATAAAGGAATTTTTTATGGCAGTTATCCGCCTGTTTAAAGCGCTACGACCTGAATCCAAAGTTGCTCATCTTGTTGCAAGTGTACCATATGATGTTGTTAATCGTAAAGAAGCGGCGGAACAAGCAAAAGATTATCCGTTTAGTTACTTAAGAATTACCCGCGCCGAAATTGAACTAGATGTAAAAATAAATCCTTATTCAAGTGAAGTATATCAACACGCAAAAGAAAATTTAGAGAGAATAAAAAAAGAAGCTCCGCTGTTAGTTGATGAGAAACCCCACTTTTATATTTATAGATTAATAATGAACGAACAGACTCAGGTTGGAATTGCCGCTACATTTTCTGTAAATGATTATGATAATGATGTTATTTTGAAGCATGAAAAAACAAGGAAAGAAAAAGAAGATGATAGAACTAACCATATTGTAACTACGGAAGCGCAAACGGGACCGGTGTTTTTAACTTATCACGGAGTGAAGGCAATAAATGATGTTGTTGATGAAACAGTAAATAAAGTTGAACCGATTTATGATTTTACAGCCTCCGATGGAATTAAACATACGATCTGGATTTTACCAGAAGAATATAATGCCGTAATAATTTTGGAAATTGCCAGTGTGAAAAATCTTTATATTGCCGATGGTCATCATCGTGCTGCAAGCGCCGGCAGAGCACAAAAAGTTAAGAAAGGAAATAATACAAATCATACCGGTAATGAAGAATACAATTTTTTTCTTGCAGTCCTTTTTCCGGCAGAGCAGTTAAGAATTCTTCCATACAACCGGGCAGTAAAGGATCTTAATGGATTATCCAAAGATGAATTTCTTGAAAAGATTGGTGAAAATTTTTATATCGAGATAAATAATTTATCAGCCCCGAATGAGAATAAAACTTTTTCCATGTATCTTGACAGCAACTGGTATTTTATGAAACCGCACAATATTAAATCCGCTTCTAACATTGGAGAAAATTTGGATGTAAGCATACTTCAGAATTATTTATTAAAACCAATACTTGCAATTGAGGATCCGCGAACAAGTAAGCGTATCGATTTTATCGGTGGTATAAGAGGAACAGGGGAGCTTGAGCGTTTAGTAAATTCCGGTAAAGCCGCAGTTGCCTTTTCGCTTTACCCGGTTTCTGTTGATGACTTGATGAACTTATCTGACGCTGGTGAAATTATGCCGCCCAAATCAACATGGTTCGAACCAAAACTAAGAGATGGTTTACTTGTACATCTGATATAAATTGAATGATTGGATAAAAAAACAAAACTCATAATATTGGCAGAAAAAACAGACAAGACATTTATAAAAAAATTAACAAAAGGGAATAGCATGGAAAAACGAATTTATAATCTAAGTGCGGGTCCCGCTATACTTCCGGAAGAAGTATTATTGGAAGCACAACAAAATTTATTTGCATTGCCAGGTGTTGGTATGTCAATCTTAGAAATCAGCCACCGCTCAAAAACTTTTGATGCAATAATTCAGGGTGCGGAAAATGGATTAAAAACATTGCTTGGTATTGATGATAACTACCAAATTTTATTTTTACAAGGTGGCGCTACTCTTCAATTCTCTATGGTTCCGCTAAACTTAATGCCGCCAAAGAATAAAGCGGATTATATTGTTACAGGTGGTTGGGCAAAAAAAGCAGCCAAGGAAGCTAAACGAGTTGGCGTTGTTAATATAGCAGCTTCTACAGAAGCAGAAAATTTTGTTCGCATCCCAAAACAGGAGGAATTGAAATTAGATCCGGATGCGTCCTATGTTCATTTCACTTCGAATAATACACTCTACGGAACGGAATGGAAAACTGAACCGGAGGTTGGTAGTGTTCCATTAGTTTGTGATGCCTCATCAGATTTTATGCACAAAAAACTTAGCGTGCAAAAATATGCTCTGATCTATGCCGGTGCCCAGAAAAATTTAGGTCCTGCTGGAGTAACAGTTGTAATAATTCGTAAGGATATGCTGGTAAGAAGTTCTGATAATTTGCACACTTATCTTAATTACAAAATCCATGCAGAAAATGGATCTATGTACAATACACCAACTACATTCGGTATATACATTATAGATCTGGTTTGCAAATATCTTTTAAAGATTGGTGGACTTGAAGAAATGTACAAACGTAATGTTGAAAAAGCCGAAATTCTTTACAAAGCAATTGATAATAGCGATGGTTATTACAAGGGAACAGTTCATAAAGAGAACCGTTCGCTAATGAATGTTTGTTTCCGTTTGCCCAGCGAAGAGTTGGAAGCAAAAATAATTAGTGAAGCGACTAAAGCCGGTTTCTCAGGGTTGAAAGGACATCGCTCTGTTGGTGGTTTGAGAGCATCAATTTATAATGCTTTTCCAAAGCAAGGTGTTGTAGATTTAGTTCAATTCATGCAGGAATTTAAATCTAAGAATTAAAAGACAACCCCAACTATAATCCTTCTTAAAAAGGAAGGACTTTTTATCGGAGGTATAAAATGAATTTTAGAATTACAGAATCGGTAAAATCGTTATTCAATTTTAAAAAAGCCCCTCTCCTTGGGAGAGCCTGCCTTGCCGTCAGGCAGGGGGTTGGGGTGAGGCTGTTTATTATTTTTTTATTAGTATTTATTTCCTGCGGAAAAAAAGAAGAAGTGAAGCTGCAGACTTTTAGTGCGGAAGCCTTTGCATTTAGTTTGCCGGAAGGCTGGGAAGTAAATGCAACTATACGTGTTAAAGGATTTATGCAGAATAAAGTAAAGGATACTTTCATTGCAAAACTTGAGTATTCAGTAGATCTTGTAAAACCAAATGGTGAATCCATAAAAGCTCTTGCAAAAGATATTGCTGATGAAGAGAACACAGAAGAGTTTTCCGATCTTCCCATCGAAGTGCAAATTAATTTAGATGCAAAATATCTTCCAGGTAAGTATAAACTTATTTTTAATATTAAGGATGAACTTTCCGGGCAACAAATAATATCTGAAAAGGAATTGGAGTTAATTAAACAATAAAATTAAGAAATGCCATATTGTATTGGTATGGCATTCCATTTTCAAAAATCAAATCCCAAAATTTGAAATGCAAAGTGCAAACTTAAAATCAAATTTAAGACTTACATGCTCAATTTAAGTTTAGAAATTAATATTCCTTTTTTTTAATTCTGTAACTAGTTGATTATAATTTTGGAATTGAATTCCATCCCATCCAATTGCTTTGGCTCCATCTACGTATTCTTTCACATCATCAATAAAAATATGTTCTGCTGATGGAACTTGAGTAAACCTTTCTACCGCTTTGTATATCTCTGGTTCTGGTTTTATTGCTCCAACTTCGTGGGAAAGAAAAAGTTTATCGAAGTGTTTAAAAAACTCATACTGCTTATATCCAAACTCGCGATGAATTGAATTTGTATTTGAAAGCAAAACTAGTTTATAATTCATTTTCAGTTTTGGAAGAAGAGAAATAACATCCTGATTCAAAGTGAATATTTCAGAAAAAATTTTACAAAAAGTAATTTCATCTACTGCACCTTCACATGCAACATTCATTTTAGAAAGAAAATCTTTTTCATTTATTTCGCCTTTTTCAAAACTACGGTGAATATGATAATTGTCTTTATAAAATTGAGTGAATCGTTTCCCCAGGTCTGGTTTAATCGCATCAAGACGCGCAATCATTATGCTGTAATCAAACGGTATTAAAACATTCCCAAGATCGAAAACTACAACGGAGTATTTGAATTGAATCATTATTCTATTATTTCCTAAATGGTGATTGAAGAAGGAACGCTGAGGGTGAAAATATTAAATCCCCAGTTTGAATTGATTTATTTCTCCACTTCAAATAATTTATCATCCAAGTTTTGATTTACTTTTATCGATGTTACTGTTGCTTCAATTTTTTGTGATCCCATAGTTTGAATAATTTTAAATGGATACTTTACTCCATCAACTAATTGATAATCACTGAAATCAGAAACCTGCTCTACAGAACCATTTTGTGATGCAAGAGTTTTAATCTGCTTTATTTTTAAAGCGCTTTCGGGATCATAGAATTCATAATATTTTTTACCACCTGGTAATTCCATTTCAAGCTTAAAAACATTTTTATCGTTAAGCTTTTCTACTCCAACAAGTGTTGCTTTTATTCCGTACCGGGCATAATCTACAACAGCATTTAGATTTGATTCTATCTTCATATCTTCAAGTGCAGCGCCAGAAATTTCATGTTTGCCGGCAGCGGTTACTTGAAATCCTTTTTCACCATTGAAAATTATTTTTATTTCCATTCCCCCCGAATTTATAACCTGCAATAATTTGTTTGGTTCTTTCTGATAAATAGTTAAGGTTAATTTTCTTTCTTGAACCGAAGCATTCATAAAAGTAGTTCTGTCTTTAACTTTAAGTATGTTTTCTTTACCGCCAATTGCAGAAATGTAATTTTGAATTACCGTATCTGCTGTAACACCCTCTGGAATTTTACTATATTGAGCTCGTAGAAAAGCCAATGGTGTGAATATAAAAACGATTATTAAAAATACTTTATTCATTGTTATAATCGGAAAAACTTATGAAAGACGGAATTTTACGCTGTTATTATAAGTATAAACGATTTTCTAAACAAATCGAAAACTACATCGATAATTTAATTGGAGAAAAATAAATTTTAGTTAATTAAAAGAAAGGAAATATGAATCCTGATTTACTTGAACAAAAACAAAAAACAGAAGCGACACTTAAATCGATTAAAAATCTACCGCTAATTCCAAAGGTTGTTTTTAATGTTACTAAGCTATTAAATGATCAAGCAGTTTCCACAACAGCTCTCACAAATGAAATTGGAAAAGACCAGGGATTAACTGCAAAAGTGTTATCAATTTCAAATTCCCCTTTGTATGGATTGCAACGGAAAGTTACTTCGCTTGAATTTGCAATTATAGTTTTGGGCTCCAAAGAAATATCAGATATAGTTACTGCAATTTCTCTTGCCGATGTAATGAAATTTACCAATGACAAATATTTTAATCAGGATGAATTTTTAGCACATTCTCTTTTAGTAGGAACTGCGTCTAAAAATATTTGCCAAACACTTGGCTACTTTGATATTGGCAGCGATGCTTTTGTGGCTGGTGTATTGCATGATATTGGGATACAAATCTTATATAAATTTTTTAATACGCAGTTTAAGCTTGTAGTTAATTTAGTAAAAGAAAAAAAAATAAAATTCGCTTTAGCAGAAAAAGAAATTTTTGGGTTAACTCATCAAGAGGTTGGAAAATTTTTAGGAGATAAATGGAATCTTCCCGGAAGTTTAGTTGATGTTCTAAATTATCATCATAATCCGGGTATTTCAAATAACAACAAAGCAATTCCAGCGATTGTACATCTTGCAGATTTCATGACTCAGAAATTTCAAATTGGTGGATTTTACTGGGACGAAGGAATAGAGTTGGATGAAAGTGTAATCGAAATTTTAAAATTTGAAAAGATGGATGGATTAGAAAGTTTTATTAAAAACTATCAGGATTTGTATTATCAATCAGCAGCAGCAAGCAGATATTAATTATCAATTAAAAAAAACATTCCGATCAACTTGATGATCGGAATGCTTGGTAATAAATAATTGATTTAATTATATAATTTAAAAGGCGTAGCTAACAGAAATATAACCGAATGTTGCTCCACCACCACCAATGTTGTTCAAACCTTGTCTAATAACATCTTCGTTAACAGTTGCATCCAAAGAAAAAGCATCAAACTTAAAGCCCAAACCAAGCGTAGCTCCGCTGATTCCTGACAAGGAAGTAATAGTCTCGTTAAATTTCTTTGAATCTGCTGCGGATTGAGATGTTGTTTTTCCTGATACAGCAAGGTAACCTAATCTTCCAGTTAACCAACTCGCAATTTTAAATTCAGCGCCAAGATTCCAAACAGGGAATAGGAATATAGAATTTGATAATTCTGGTGAAACATTGTTTACTTCGGGTGTGGTTACAGATTGCATTACCATTGCAATACCACCAGCTAAAAGTAAGTCGTCTGTTTTATAATTAATTCCAACACCACCAAGTATTTGAGATGTTGATTGGAGATCTGTAGATTTTGAACTGATTGTTCCAGTTATCGGATCAGCTACTGGAATATCCATAGAACCGCTTGTTAAATTTACTGCTACGATAGGAACCAAGGATACTTTTTCACTTAACCCTAAGAAAACCCTGCCGGTAACAGCAATAATTGTCTGCGAAAATTTAGTTTCTGTTCCTTTATCAGGTTTTACAGATGTACTTGGAAGAAGCAAAGAAGCACCAACATCAATTTTAAAATTTTGTCTGTTCATTAAAAAACCGAAGTTAAAACCAATTTGACTTGCAGAAGCTACTCCGCCGCCGCCTGCTGCTGGTTTACTTTCATTTGTTGATGAAGCATAAGAAACCCCAAAACCAAGTGAATTGCCACCACCAAAATTAAATGATCCTAATACTTCTAAATTATTGTTGATTGGAACAACTGTACCTGCACCTACAACGCTGTTTGTTTGACCAACAAGCGAGCTGCAGGCAGATAAGGATCCGATAGAAGCAAGTCCATTAAAGTCGCCTCGAGTTAATAATGCTCCAAGAACAAGCCTATCATTCAGCTTGAAATTGAAACCCGCAAATTGTCCAACACCACCTTTACCAAAATTAGTTCCAGTTGATGAGCCTAAATCGCCCCAGACAAAATCGCTATAAACAGTTGTCCAGGCTGGATTAGAAGTCATCTGGTAAGGATCTATCAAATATGGGTTGCTTCCCATACTTAGCAACCGCGCATATCCACCGGTTCTTTCAATCCCTTTTTGCTGTGCTAAGGATAGAGTAGAAATTGTTAGAATAACAAGAAATAAAGTAAAAATTTTTTTTAGCATATGTCCTCCTGCTGTAAAAAGTTTATAAAAACGGAGGTATAATAGAATAAAAGATACTTAAAAGCAAGTATAAACTAAACTTTAAGGGTTTTGAAATGAAAGAATTGCAAATTTGCCGGAAGTAAATGATTTTTATAAAACCTCAAGCATAATAATTTTTAAAAATTAAATTACCGCACCATGCAGATTCTTTTATCTAAAAGCGAAATCTATTCCGATTCTCATTATCACACCAGAAGAATTCAATGATGTGAATTGATTGTATTTTTCTTCTTTTTCAAAGTAAGCTGCATTATGAATTATTTCTAACATCAAACTGGAATTAGGTCCGATTCTATAGAGAATACCACCACCAACCTGCCATACGAATCCATTGTATGTTAATGAAATGGTTTCTGACTCATTTGAAAAGCTATTATAGGATTCATACGATATACGAGTTAATCCATAACCAATTCCCCCGACTACAAAAGGACTAACCGGTGCTCTATCCATAGGAAATTCTACTCTTAATTTAGCAGTAATTGGTAAATGCCAGCCGACCCATTCGTTCAACTTTTGACCGGTTCGGATTTTAACGCCAAGCTTTTCCTCATTATTCAGGTAGGAATCATTCCTGATGCTTCTGTAGTATAAATCGCCACTGATTAAAAAAGTAATATTTTCATTTAGAATTGTTCCGTAGTCAATGCCATAAATAGCTCCGTTTTTCAAATCGTATGGTGTATAAACACCGGCTTTAAAAGAAAAACTTTTCCATTGTGCAATAGAAAGTATTGGTAGTAAAAGTAAAAAAGTTAAAATTTTATTTTTCATTTTAATATTCCTTGTTCTATAATAAGTAGAATAGATTAGCCAAGGATTGTGCCATCGACTTAATTGCAATAAAAGAAATCATTTTAATTTCACTTGCCATATCTGTATAGTTTTGTAAACTCAAGTGGAGTTTTTAGACAACTATAAAATAGAGAGGCAGTTATCACTGCCTCCCTGAAAGAATAAATTAAAATTAGCTGGAAGGAAACTTGTTTGGGTTAAATGGAATTATTTACTATTACGGCATTTGTCGTTATTTAAGCAGAACCATCTTTTTTGCATCTGTAAATTTCTCTGTCTGCAATTTATAAATATAAATTCCACTTTCAGCATTTGCCGCATTCCATTCAACATTAAAATTGCCTGCAGGTAGGTTACCATTTACGAGTGTAGCAATTTCTTTTCCTAAAATATTATAAATCTTAATCGAAACAACACCTGCTTTTTTTATACTGAAATTGATCTGTGTAGTGGGGTTAAAGGGATTTGGGAAATTTTGTTTGAGAGTATAAGTATCTGGATTTAAAGAATTTTCTTTTTCTACTTCTGATGTATTTGGCCATTGAATATCGAAGAAGTTAGTGTTATGGGTAAAGTTCTCCACATAATTCCCCAGATTTCCAGAATTAATTGATAATCTCCAAGCATAATCAGTTGGTGGAGAGTCAAATAAACCATTGTTATTATTATCGGCAAAGAAATCAATTAAATAATCATGGTTTACCTCTAAACCAGGTAAACTGATTGCAAAATCTGAAGTTGGAACAGGAAACAATGCAAGTTTACTTATTTCTGATTGACTACCTGCATCTAATAATCGTATTCCCATCATCTCGCCTATATGAGGAACCATTTCGGAAAGATTAAGTGTAAATAGATATTTCCAATTGATGTTTGTAAAATTTGTATTATGTGCAAAGTTAACGGTTGCATCATTAAAGCTGTTGTTGAACTTTATCTCCCAAGCGTGGTCTGTGGGTAGTGCGTCGTACAAACCATTATTATTAAAGTCTACATAGAATTCAACTTTGTAATTAGCGCGGTCTGACCAGAGTACAGGAAGATTAATATTAAAGTCAGCGCTTGGTATAGATTCAATTCTCGTTCTACCAAATTCAATTTGTGTTGAATCATCAATAACACGTAATTCCAAAAGTTGACCAATATGAGGTGTCATTCCTGTGAATTGCATTGTAAGCAAATACTTCCATTTGATATCTGTAAAATTTGTATTATGAGCAAAGTTTATAACATCATTACCAACTGCATTGTTCAACTCAAGTCTCCAGGCATGATCTAATGGGGGAGCATCATATTTGCCATTATTATTGTGGTCCACATAAAAATCGATCCAGTAGCTATGACCAATTTGAATATTATTTATTGGAATATTAAAATCTGCAACTGAAATTGGATTTACAACCGAACGACTAACCTCCATAAAATCAGATTTATCAACAACACGTAGTTCTAATTTTTCTCCAATATGCGGAGTCATTTCTGTAAACTGAACTGTAAGAGTTGTGGTTTGCATGCTTGCAGGATCACCGGGTAAGGATATTAATGAAGAATTGCCCGGGTTCGATTGTCCGGTTGCCCATTTTCCGGAAGGATCCTGTAATTCGTCGCCGTTAGATATCCCATCACCATCGGCATCGTAACTTGCAAGTATTGGTCCCCACATTACTTGCCCGGTTGCACCCGGTATGGATAGGAATTTTGTTTCAACCATTTTTCCAAAAGAATTTCTTGGTCCACCTCCGTTTGGATCTACATGACAGTTTGCACAGGCATTAACGTTTCCATTTGGTATCTGGTCCACCCTAAACGGTCGCGCTAAAACTGGATTTATTAAAAGTAATGATACAACAATTATAATTAGATGCTCAGAAATATTCATTTATTTTCTTCCTATTTATGTTTTATTAAGTATTAAAATTTTAACAACCTTGTTATATTAAATCCAATATGCCAGTCCCCGGAGTTAAAGGAATTATCAGTTCCTGCTAAATATTGAGAAGGATTTAATTGAGAACTATTAGTTAATATAATTTTAAAGAAATGTCCGCCGGTATTTAATTCAAACCCAAAAGCAACCGGATTATTTTGTTGCCTGAATCCGGTAACAGTTGGATTCCATTCGAATAACAATCCGATGGAATTGGAAACATAATAAGTAATGTAAGTTCCAAATGTAAATGAATATTGTTTTGCATTAGTATAGATATAACTGTTATATAAATAAGATGGGACTAAACCTACGCCTAATTTTTTTGCAAAGAGAGTATTAAAAATCAACTGACCATAATATTGAAAGTTTTTAGAATCACCATCTGAGCGCCCTGGTACCGGGTTTTGCAGATTTGAATTCCAGGCTCCTCCAACCCTGCCTCCAATAATTGTTGGCAAGATATCATTTGGAATTTGTACAAAAATCTGCTTAACCCATAAATCAACATTGTTGTTTAAATTACTTCTTCCAAAGCAAATGAACATACTGTTAGTTGGTGCATAACCGAAAGCAATTCGCATATTTACAGGTCCATCAAATCCATAGAATTTTTTATATCCACTTTTAATAGTTGGAATAAATCTGTGCGATATTTCAAATTCAAAATCCCCTTTTTGCAATGTTTCAATTGTTGGAAGATTAATTGATTGAGTTGATCTGAACAAATGCAAATCAAGTTCTTCCTTTGGTTCACTCTTTTGCCAAGATGGGTGATCATCCTGTCCAAAACTAATTATTGGCAGGAGAAATAAAATTGTAAAAATATTTTTTAATAAAGAGAGAAAATTTTTCTGTTTCATTAATGTCTTTCCTTAATTTATTTTTTTACTTCCTTTATATAGAAATCCAGAACTAATTTCATTGTGTTACTTATTTTCATGAACATTAACTTGGGTACTTCAATATTGTAATCAGTAAGTTGAACTTCAAAGTAAGCTTTGACTCTGTACCCTCCATCCACAGGAAACATATTGGCATTAACCTTTAATGGTTTTGTAACGCCATGAATAAACATTGCACCATCAAGTGTAACTTTAATTTCATTCTCAGAAATCTTATCAACATAGACGATTGACCCTTTGAAACTAGTCATCGGAAAACGATCAGTTTGAAGATAATTTTCGCGCATATGCCTGTTACGCAGCCCTATTCCAGTATCGATAGTTCTTAAATCAACTTCAAAGTATAATTCGTTTTTGTTAAGAATATCTGATCCCTGGTAGAATAAATAGCCATCAATATTATTAGTTACACCTTCAAAGTCTTCAATGGAAGCGTTTGAAATAAACTTAACTAAATTTTTTTTCGATTTATCAACCTGATACTCGGTAGAAAAAATCGATGATGAAACTGCAAACAGTAAAATAGTGGTTAAGAGAGTTTTCATAATTTTTCCTTTATTCATTAAGAGCACCTTTATTTATCCATACCCCAAGTGAATCAATTAAATACTGATTTATTTTTCCTGCTGCCGGCATTTGAAATGAATAGTTGTAGCTAAGCGCTCTATAAACAAGGCTTCCGTCTTTGTTGCCGGGTACTACTCTTTTAAATGAAGGGTAGAGAACACTCAATTTGTTTACTAGGTTTGAATACGCCTTACCTTCAGACAGATCTAAATTTCCCTGGGGATTTAATCCTGCATGGCAGCCTGCATAAGCACACAAAGGAGTGAAAATATTTTTTTGTAATTCGCTGAACTTACTTAGCTGAACGGTTTGTGGGATAACTGGTTTCATATCATTTTCAGATACAATTTTATCTGCGCAGCCTGAAAAAAACAAAGTAATAAGGCTGGTAAAAAACAAGGAGCTGAAGATATTTTTTTTCAGTAGCATAATTCTCCATTCTAAGTGATTAAATATTTCCTTTAGGAAAAATGTATTTGTATTATAAAACAAAATGCAAGTGATATTTCTATAACAATAATAATTCCCAAAAAGTTTGATAAAAATATAAGTTGTGATAAATATTGATTAAGCTAACATTAGCAGCTGAAGTAAATTTATACTTTAGCCACAAAAATAATTCTGAAGTTGAATCAAATTTGTTAACACAAATCCGAGAAAAAATCTGAAATTAATTTTAAATAAAAAAAAGAAATGCTTTACAATGTAAACTTCATTTACTAATTTGCCGTACCGAAAATTATATTTCAATGTTAAATTGAGGATGAACGGAAATTAGAAACTGGTTAATTGCTTAATTAAGCATAAGAACTCTTAATACTCCAAAATTAAAAACAGTTGAAAATTCAAATAATTTATGAATTAATTAAGCAAAGAAGATACTGAACGTTCACAATTTTTTTTCTAAAAAACTCTTGCGAATGATTTTCTTTAAATCTATTTTTAAGCCATCTAAATTCTATTATATCAAATAAGGAATTTACAAAATGATGAAAAAGCTACTACTGGGTCTTACTGTTCTACTGTTTGTTTTTGCTGGTTGCAAGAATAATGATTTGAGCACATCGAACGATACTGATTTTGATTCTGATATTGTTCTTAATCTTCAAAGCATCCCCACCTTAAATGACACACTTAAATACCAGGTATGGTTTTACTTTGATGATAATGGAGCGACCAAACCTGTAAAAATTGGTGTACTAAAACCTGATGCAAATGGAAATGTTACGGATGCAGCTTTCTCTGCACATTTATATGATGTAAAGAGAGCAAAGTATTTTGTTCTATCTGTTGAACGAAATGTAAATGATACCTTAATAACATCTCCAAGTGCCACACGTATTTTAGGTGGCACTATGCTTGGTAATGATGCTGAACTTGTTTTTACCAGCAACCTCTCAACTCTTCCTAATTTTAATAATATATTAGGTAAGTACACATTGTTTACTCCAACCGATGTAACTAAGAATAAATTAAACGGTGTTTGGTTTCTTGATTACAAAAGCGACAGCTTAAAAGAAGGTTTAAAACTTGCAAAGTTACCTGCTGGTTGGAAGTATGAAGGTTGGGTTGTTAAAGATTCCAAAGTATTATCAACTGGACCATTCATTGCATCTAATGCTAAAGATGATAGCAATAAGTATTGTGGTGCTGGAACAGTACCATCATTTCCCGGAGAAGATTTCTTAACCAACGCTCCTGCTGGATTTACTTTTCCATTAGATTTAAGCGGTGCATCAATTTATATTTCTGTTGAAAGCGGTATTAAACTATTTGCACCTGGCAGCATAAAGATTTTAAGTGCAGATGTTCCAACCTCTGCAACACCGCAAACTACTTATGATCTGAAGGTAACCAAGGTTAATCTTCCAGCGGGAAGTGTTAAAATAAAAGTAAAAATATAGTTTTTGTTTTTACGGTTTTAATTTGAAAATAATAAATTTTAGGTCGATGCAGAATTTTTTAGAAAAATCTAATTTAATTAAGCCCTGTTTCCAAAGATTCTGCCAGAAATAATCTTCTTATAAATAGGAGAATGAAAAGATGAGATTATTGTTACAAACCTTGTTGATCGCACTCATACTAATAACTGCTGATGTATTTGCACAATATGGAAAGATAGCCGGATATATAAAGGATGGTAAAACCGGTGAGGCTTTGGTTGGTGCAAACGTTATTGTGGAGGGCACACCATTAGGTGCTGCTACTAATCTTGATGGATATTATGCAATAGTGAATGCTACACCGGGTACTTACACAATAAAAGTTTCACTTATTGGATATAATTCATCATCAGTGGTTGGAACCAGAGTCAACATCGATCAAACAACAGAATTAAATGTTACGTTAAATGAATCTTCAATAACAACTGCAGAGGTTGTTATTGTAGCAACTCAACCTGTTGTTCAAAAAGACGTTTCTTACAGCAGAGTTAACTTAAATATTGAAGAGATCCAAAACCTGCCAGTAGTTAGTGCAGCAAGAATAATTGGTTTGCAGGCTGGTATTCAAGCTGGTGCTTCTGGTCCACTTATTCGTGGTGGCTCAGCAGATCAAAGTGCATTTATGTTGAATGGTTTAACTCTTAGAGATGAAAGAGATAACACACCATATACCGGTATTAGTTTTACTTCAATTGAAGATATTCAAATCCAGACTGGTGGTTTTAATGCTGAATATGGAAACATCAGGGCTGGTCTAATAACTGCAACAACTAAAGAAGGTAAAAAGGATAGATATTCGGTAAGCATTCTTGGAAGGTATAGCCCGATCGCACAGAAACATTTTGGACATTCGCCAAATGATATCGAATCCTACTGGGTTAAACCTTACGTGGATCCATCAGTATGTTGGACGGGGACTCAAAACGGTGCCTGGGATGAATTTAAACAAAAACAATTTCCACAATTTGAAGGCTGGATTTCTATTGCAGAAAAAACTTTAAAAAATAATGATCCTAATGATGATCTTACTCCTCAAGCTGCCCAGCGTGTTTATCTTTGGCAGTTTAGAAGATTGATTGATATCAGACAGCCAGATTATGATATTGATGCAACAGTTGCCGGACCTGTGCCTGGTGGAAAATATTTAGGCGATCTTAGATTTGCCGCCTCTTACCGTCAGTCTCAAAACATGTTACTAATACCATTAGCAACAGATTGGTACAGAGACTTTAACTTCCAGGGTAAAGTAACTTCTGATATTTATAAAGGGATGAAGTTATCATTCGACATTTTATTTGGCGAACAACGCGGAACCAATATTACTCGATCCGGTGGTCCTGGTATTTTCTCTTCAACCAGCGGTGTTGCTTCTGTGATGAATAACGAGCAATATACAAATTCCAGAATTTTTTCACCTTCATATTTTTCCCCTTCGGTAGTTAAGAGAGATATGCAAGGACTTAAATTTACACACGCACTTAGCTCTACAACATTCTATGAATTTTCTTTAAGCAGATTTGCATCTAACTACAGCACAGTTACTGATAGATGGCGCGATACTTCTATGATTTACAAGTTTGGAAATAATTATTACATAGATGAAGCTCCATTTGGAATGTTTGATGGATCTTACAAAGTTGCAACTGGTATAAATGGATTGAGAACTACAATCGGTTTTGGAGATTCCAGGGACACCAGTAAAACTGCAACTTATACTGCTAAATTCGATTTTGTTAGCCAATTAGATAAATATAATCAGATTAAAACTGGTTTTGAATTTGTATATAGTGATAACAATGTTAACTATTGGACTTATGATAAATTTTTGCCAACATCAATCTCTCAATCCACCTGGCATAAGTATCCTGTTAGAGGTGCTATTTATGCACAGGATAAATTGGAATTTGAAGGTATGATTGCCAACGTTGGTGTTCGCTTGGATTACGCAAATGCAGGTGGCGATTGGTATGATTATGATACTTTTACAAGCGCCTTTTCAGCAGAAAATTCAAGCAATATAAATGAATTATTAACTAAATCTCCCACAAAAAAAATACTTAATGTAAGTCCGCGTTTAGGTGTTGCATTCCCTATTTCAGAAAACAGTAAATTATTCTTTAACTACGGACATTTCCGTCAAATGCCGGATCCAAACAACTTGTACTTATTAAGAATTCCTGCATTCTTAAAAAATGTTACCCGTATTGCAGATCCTAATAATCCTTTACCAAGGACAATTCAATATGAGTTAGGTTTCGAACAAAACTTGATAGATCAATTCTTAATTCGTCTGGCTGGTTTTTATAAAGATAATTCACTTCAATCATATTTAGTTAGTTATGTTAGCAGAGATAGCAAGGTAAGTTACTCTGTTTCCAGACCAAACTCTTATTCAGATATTAGAGGCTTTGAAGCTACAGTAACAAAGAATAGAGGTAATTGGATCCAGGGTTTTGTCAATTATACTTATCAGGTTACTACTTCTGGTCATTTTGGTTTTGCAACTTATTATCAAAATCAAACCGCACAAAGAGCTAATGAAGCTTCATCGCTTGACAGTTATGTAAGTAAACCAAAACCATCTCCCTATGCAAGGTTTAATGTTGATCTCTTTACTCCACGCGAATTTGGACCAAAGTTCGCCGGTTTCTATCTTTTAGAGGATTGGAGATTGAATTTGCTTGGTGTTTGGAACTCTGGTGGTTACGATACTTGGGTTGGTGGAGGATCTCTTCCAGGAGTTGTTAATAACGTTCAATGGTTAGATTTTTACAACCTTGATTTAAGATTGAGCAAGACTTTTAATATTGGTCCCGCTAATATTCAATTCTTTGTTGATGTGAGCAACGTATTTAATTATAAAGATATGAATGATTACGCCTGGTTTAATGGTAATGATAGACAAACATATTTCAACTCATTACATCTTTCTAAAGATGCATTTGTTGATTTTCCTAAAAATGCTGATGGTACGGCAAAGGTTCCCTGGACAAATTGGACCAGTAAATTAGAAGACGGAACTCCTACTGCGGGATATGAATATGGTGACGACAGACCAGGCGATTATCGGAAAGGACCTTACATTCCATGGGATCCGAATGCATCTGGACCACAAAAGGAAGAATGGAAGAAAAATAAATCTTATATCGATATGCCTAATCAGGAATATCTTACGTTCTTAAATCCCAGAGACATTTTCTGGGGAATAAAAGTGAACTTCGAAATATTTTAGTAACCTCCCCTTCAAACCCTCTTATCATAAAGAGAGGGTTGGGGCGGTAAGTAAATATAAAGTTTGAAAAATTGTAGAGGAAAAAATGAAAATAAGTTTTACTAAAAGAATTATCCCGATGTTAAGTTTGTTGCTATTAGCTGTATTCTTAATGCCGGTTAGTTCCAAAGCTCAAACCGTGGAAACCAAATGGTTAACGGCTGGCTCGCTTCATAACTGGTATTCATCTATTGGATGTGAAATTGAAGAAGGGCTGCGATTGGAACAACAATATGGAATGCGCTGGCCTGCAGTTTATGAACACACAGATAACCAGGCTGCAAAAGCATTATGGATAGCAACTACAAATTTTACAGATGAAACCGGGGATGTTTATCCCTTCAAAGTAGTTCACGTTGGTCCTCGTGTTAAAGGTTTTGTAGAATTTACTCCAATAAAATTTGAGTTAGTAAGTAAATTTGAAGCACCACAAGCTTATACAGATGGGCTATTGAGTGAAATTGAACCATCGGATGTAAACCGTGTCGATCCAACGCTTCCGTGCGATAGAATGCTGATTAATGTTACTAATACAAAAACCGGCATTACAATGACACGAAAGATTATGCAATGGAGTCAGGAGTTTAATGATAACTACCATATTTTTGAATATACATTAAAAAATACCGGCAATATAAATGCGGATGATGTTATTGAATTACCGGGTAAAACTTTAACTGGTGTTTATCTTTATCTTCAATGGAGAATTGCTCCTTGTGCAAACTCCAGATACGAAATTGGAAACGGCACTGGCTGGGGAATGAACACGATGATGGATGCCAGGGGCGATGGTGTTAAGGTTGATCCGGATAATCCGGATGGATTAAGAGCTCAATTTGCATGGCATGGTCCTTTCCCTGCATTTACAACGTATGATAATTTAGGTGGACCGCTCTGGACAAAAGCTGTTGATGTTTCTGCAGCAGATACAATTGGAAGACTAGCAGCTCCTCAGTTTGTTGGTGTTGTTACTATTCATGCTGATAAATCAGTTACAGATAGATCAGATGATCCTAATCAGCCATCAACAACTTCCTACGAAGGTTCAGATGAACCAAATACATCGGGCAATAATGAATATGATAAAAAGAAAAATGAAAGTGAATATGGTTGGATATCCAAAGGACACAAATCACCTCGTCATGCAGATAAAGCTGATGCTGATGGTGATTTTTCAACAGGAGCTGGAGTAGATCCTGCACTTGGAACACCTGGTGGTTTCTCCTATGCTAATGGCTACGGTCCATATACTTTAGCACCTGGTGATAGCGTTGTAATTGTAGTTGCAGAAGCTGTAAATGGATTAAGCTGGAACAAATGTGTTGAATATGGAAGAGAGTATAAAAAAGAATTTACTGCTGCAGGTAGCAACCAGGGATTAAAAGATGCGGCTAACTTGAAAAAAAATAAAAGAGTTCTTTGGGGAAAAGATTCTTTATTTCTTACTTTTCGCCGTGCAATTGCAAACTACAAATCCGGCTACAATATTCCGGCTTCTCCATTACCTCCTAAAATATTTAATGTAAGCTCAGGTGGAGATAGAATTATTCTTAATTGGGAAGTTTTTGAAAGTGATCCGAACCTGCGTGGTTTTGAGGTTTGGAGAGCAGCCGGTAGATACGATAGCATTTATACAAAAATATTTGAAACATCAGATGTAAGTGTTAGAAGCTACAACGATTTAACTCCGGTTCGCGGTTTTTCTTATTATTATTATTTAGTTTCAGTCGGAGATGTAATTCCAGCGGATCCTAACTTAGGAATATGGGCTAAGAAGTTGACAAGCAGCCGATATTATTCTCAAACATACGATCCCGCTAACCTAAAAAGACAAGCTGGTACAAGCTTAAGCCAGATTAGAGTTGTTCCTAATCCATTCCATTTATCATCAAGTATTAACGACAGACTTAGATTTAGTGATCTTGAAAGAGATAAATTGGCATTCTATAACATACCTGGTGTTTGCACAATAAAGATATACACAGAATTAGGAGAATTGATCGCCACCATCGAACATACTGATGGAAGCGGTGATGCTTACTGGTATTCTAATACGTCATCAAACCAAATTGTGGCTCCTGGTGTGTATATAGCCATAGTTGAAGATAAAACTACAGGCGAAAGAGAAATTATTAAATTCGTTATTGTTAGATAAAGAGAAATTTTCACTATTAAACGGGTGTGAAATAATGAGAAAATATATTATATCAATTGGCATTAGCTGTTTATTCTTTACAATTCTAACAACAGCTACATTCGGTCAGCAACAAAAATTAGCCCAGACCGGAATGAAATTTTTAAGCATTGGCAGCGATGCACGAGCAAGTGCAATGGGCGATGCAGTAACAGCGCTTGAAGGAACTTCCTCCTCTATGTTTTTTAATCCTGCAAGCATGGCGCGTTTAACAGATCTTGTAAGCGCATCTGTTGGCAATACAAAGTGGATAGCAGATATAAACCATTTATATGGAAGTATCGCTTTTAGTCCATCCCAAGGACAATATGGTGTGTTTGGATTTTTCTTCCAGACAGTCGATTATGGTGATATGGTTGGAACAATCATTGCTGATAATGAACAAGGTTTTATTGAAACTGGTTTATTCAGCCCATCTGCTTTTGCGTTTGGAGTTGGATATGCCAAAGCCTTATCAGATAAATTTGCTGTTGGTGGAAACGTTAAATATGTGTATCAGGATTTAGGAAGCGGACTTATTGGTTTAGCAGGTGATGGTTCTAAAACAGTAGTTAATGCTCGTGCTAATACCTTTGCTTTCGATATCGGAGTGTTATATCATACTGGTTATAAGAGCCTTAATTTTGCAATGTCTATTAGAAACTTTTCTAAAGAAACAAAATTTGAAAAAGAAAATTTTGAGTTGCCACTTACTTTTAAAGTAGGTATGTCTTTTAATGCGATGGACCTCATCGATGTGAATCCGGATATGCACTCCTTATCCTTAAACATAGATGCCGTTCATCCAAGGGATTTTGATCAACAGATTAACATTGGTGCTGAATATTTATTTATGAAAACCATTGCTTTAAGAGCCGGTTTTTCAACTCCAAATGATGTTCATGATTTTACAGCAGGATTTGGAGTACAGCAAAGAATTTCCGGTATTTGGTTAGCAGCAGATTATGGTTATACTCCGTTTACAGATGGTTTCAAAGACGTTCACAGAGTTACAGTGCAATTTGCATTTTAGTGTTTAATATAATAGTTGTAATTAATATATAAATTAGCAACAAATATTTTGGTAAAAAAAATGAAAATGAAATTTTACAATTCAAATTTGATGAAAGTATTGAAAAGCCTTGCAGCAATAGTTTTGCTTACAACCTTTATTATCGGTTGCAATGAAGAAACAACTGAAAGCCTTTATAAAACTCAACAACCACCGCTGGGCGCCCAGCCAAAAATTACAACGCTCAATCCTCCAAGCGAATGCCTTGCAGGTGTTGATTACGTTGAAATCACCGGGGAAAATTTTTCTACGGTGCTTGATGAAAATCTAGTTTACTTTGGATCTGCAAGGGCTAAAGTACTGGAAGCTTCTCCCACAAGATTATTAGTAATCGCACCTAACAATCCGAAGGACACCTTGTTTATTAAAGTTACAACACTGCATTCTGATTTTTTTAATGATAATCCCCCACAATATAAATTAAGAGTAGCCGCAGGTAATGTGTTTGTAAAGAAGAATAGAAAAATTTTCGCTCTTACATTTGATAAAGCAGGGAATGCTTACGCATCTAAAACAGAATTAGGTTTAGGTAAAGGCATTGTTAAAATTGAACCGAATGGTACTGAGACAGAGTTTGCGGATAAAGGAGCTGAAACATTCTTCACATCATTAAAAATAAAAGGAACTGATTCTTTAGTTGGAAGTTGGGGAAGAAAAAAAGCTTTGTTTCTGGTACTTAAAGGTATTAAACCAGCAGCCTGGATTACAACTGGGTTAGGTGAAATAATTGATTTTGATTTTGATAATAAAGGATACATTTGGGCTGGTGGAAGTAAAGCCAATAATAATTTATACAGAATAAAAACCAGTGATAAAACTGTTACACCATTTGGTTTTAGTGGCGAAGTTATTGCATTAAGAGTATTTCAAGGTGCCGTTTATGTGGCTAACAAGCGCGATGATGTTATTAAAATTTTTAAATATCCAATCACCAATAATGCATTAGGTGCAGAAGAACTTTATTACGATTTTACACAGTATTCTACAACAAATTCTATTACAGGAATGACTTTCGCGATAGATGGTACGATGTATCTTACTACTGATGATTTAACCAAACCTATTGTTATGGTAAGTTCAGATAAAATTGCTTCTGTATTTTTTGAAGTAATTGTTCCTGATGCTATTTTTGCCGGTCCTGTAATTGGTTTAGCATATGGAATTGCTGACGATCTGTATTTTATAAGAAATGAAATTACTGATCCCGCTACACCAACTACAATTCTTCAAGCGCAGGAAGTAGTTAGAGTAATTACCAAAAAACTTAGCGCTCCATATTATGGACGCGGCGATCTGTAATTACTGATATCTTTTATTAGTTTTTAAACCCCAAGGTAATGGCTTTGGGGTTTTTTATTTTTAAACAATCAGGAAATATTTTTGCATTTTGAAAACCTGTAAAAGGAATTATCCAAAACACAAACTTGATAGGCAAGAGCTTATGATAAGATCCCGAATACATTTTTAGATAGATTTAATCTTATTTACCTGCTCTGCAAATATTTTATAACTGGCGATAAAGATTGGAAAAACGAAAGCATGCAATTGATGCTGTTTCTTTATTGATATCATTCTAATCATTCAATTCCCCGAGCGATTACTTTATTAGTGGAATATTACATTGCTGATAGATATCTGCTATTCTTAATGATGCTAAATCATATTAAGCTTATTAAAGTTAATGTTTTAAAACAGAACAGACATTCATCAATGAAAGTATTATTTATTTCGGCGGTAATTAACTAAGAAAGAACTAAAATAAAAAAGGCACCCATATCGGATGCCTTTAAATAATGTAACTTAATGTTAACTCTAAGCTTGTTCTTCAGGATAATCTGATTCTCTTTTACTTTGCCATACTGCCCAGCCAATTGCACCTGCACAAACTATAACTATTAGAATGCCGATTACAATTGAACCTGATTTTGGGGAGATTATATTAAAGTTTAATACCAAACCTAAAGTAAGCAAGCTAACCATATTCATAACTTTTATTAAAGGATTGATAGCTGGTCCAGCAGTGTCTTTCAAAGGATCACCTACTGTATCACCAGTAACTGCAGCTTTATGAGCTTCCGAACCTTTGCCGCCATAGATACCATCCTCAATCATTTTCTTTGCGTTATCCCAAGCCCCACCTGCGTTAGCCATAAATACTGCAAGTAATTGTCCAACCAGAATCATTCCTGCAAGGAATCCACCAAGTGCATATGGACCCAATAAAAAGCCAACAAAGAGAGGTGTTGCTATTGCAAGGAATCCGGGACCAATTAATTCTTTTTGAGCTGTCTGTGTACAAATATCAACAACTCTACCATAATCCGGTTTTTTTGTTCCAGCCCAGATTTCTTTATCGCGGAACTGAATTCGGCATTCGTGAACGATATAAAAAGCTGCTCTTCCAACCGCACGGATAAGCATACTGCTGAATAAAAATGGAACCGCGCCGCCAATTAAGAACCCGATAAATACAACCGGATTAGCAACGGTTATTTTTCCAGCTTCAATTAAATATTGAGTGACGTTCATATCTCTAATTTTATCTTCACTGCCAACTGCTATTACTGCAATAAAACTTGCAAAGAGAGATACAGCCGCAATTACAGCGGAACCGATAGCGATTCCTTTTGTTTCTGCTTTTGTTGTATTACCAACTGCATCAAGATCGGCAAGAATTTGACGAGCGCGTTTGTAACTGCCTGGTTGTTCTTTTTCCATTTCATCTTTATCGTAACCCATTTCACCAATTCCATTTGCATTATCAGCTACAGGTCCAAATACATCCATCGAAATTGTATTTCCAGTTAATGTAAGCATTCCAATTCCTGTCATTGCTACACCGTAAGCGATGTACAATGGTGGCGTGCCTGCATAAGTTAATACTGAAAGTAGAATTGCAACAGCTATTACTACAATTGAAACTACTGTGCTTTCATAACCAACAGCAAACCCTTGGATGATGTTAGTTGCGTGTCCTGTTGTACAAGCTTTTGCAAGGCTCTTTACAGGCGAATGACTTGTATGAGTATAATAACTTGTGACTTTGTTTAATCCAATTGCTAAGAAAACTCCAATTAAACAAGTCCAGGCTGGACGCAAATCAAGTCCAATAACTCCAAAGTTTGCAAGGAAAGGCAGGTTCTTTGGATCTACAGCCCAGAAACCTTGTTTTACCATATCTGCAATTTTGGTAGCATCAAAGTATCCTTCTGGAAAATGAAGATAGCCAAATCCAAGTAAGAAAAATCCTAACACGGAAATGACCGAACCAATCCAGAAACCACGGTGAACACTTTTAAGTGCTGTATCCGAAGTATCGTTTGGACCAGCTTTAACCGTGTATGTAGAAATGATAGAACCAAGAACACCAATACCGCGTACGAGCAGCGGAAAGATTACTCCTTTATGACCGAAAGTAGCCATACCAAGAATCATTGCTGCAACAATTGTAACTTCGTAGCTTTCAAAAATATCTGCAGCCATTCCTGCGCAATCGCCTACATTATCGCCAACGTTATCTGCAATAGTAGCAGCATTACGTGGATCATCTTCAGGAATATCTTTTTCGATTTTACCAACAAGGTCAGCACCAACATCAGCAGCTTTAGTATAAATGCCTCCACCAACTCTCATAAATAAAGCTAGAAGTGTTCCGCCAAATCCAAAGCCAAGAAGAGCTTCGTAAGCAACATCGCCAAAGATCATAAAGATCATTGTGCCACCCAACAAACCAAGACCATCGGTTAGCATACCTGTAATTGTTCCGGTTCTATAACCAAGCTGCATTGCTTCGCCATAGCTTCTTTTAGCTGCCGCTGCAACACGTAAATTACCTTGAGTAGCAAGGCTCATTCCATTATAACCTACAGCCCAACTGAAAAGTGCACCCACCAAAAATGCAGCGGCACGTCCCCAGCGGAATGCATTTTCTGCACCAGTGTAAGTTACAAAGAGCAAGATTGTGATTATAATGATTAGTGGACCAATCCGTTTAAATTGAGCAGAAAGATATGCATTTGCGCCTTCGCGAACTGCGGCAGCAATTGCCTGCATCTTTGGTGTGCCCTGATCAGCTTTTTTTACTTGTTTAACAAGCATTAAGGCATAAAACAATCCTGCAATTGCAATTACTAATACTGTCAGCAATGCAAATATTTCCAATGTAGTATATTTTGGATCGAAAAATAATGCGAATGGTGAGAATCCTTTTTCTGCTGTTCCTTTAGCAGATTCACCAGAAGCCTGACCTGGAAACCATAGATATATGGCTGCAAATAAAAACATCATAAAGAGTAAATAATTGCGCCGGACTGAGTTCGAGGTCAGAAATATTTGTTTGATTTTTTTTATCATACTATTCCTATTTGTTTATTATTGAAAAAGTAAAATCTATGTTTAATAAAAACTTGCTAAAGAAATAATGAACAACTACGAGTTTGTTTTCCGGAAAGATTTTATTGCTAATTGAAATTTGGATTTCCGATTCCCAAAGCTTTTTAAAAGAATATTTCACTTAAAACATTACAATAAATATACTTTTGAATTTTTTTTTCAAGTGTAAATGTATGATTTCAGCAGGTTTTTTCCAAAGAAAGACTCAAACAAGTTATACCTTATTACCCAATCATTTTTACTTCAAATCGCTAAAGCAGGAGGATTGTAAAAACTTCATCCAGTTTTTATTTTTGCTGATAACATCGTTATGACCGAGTTGTGAATAAAGGAAAATCAATTTGTTGTTTTTTAATTCATCCGCGGTTATTTCTACTTCATCTTTGGCAATAAAAGGAATTCCCCATCCTTTTAAATCTTCAATTAAATTTTCACTTTCCCATTTAGTACCGCCATCTTTTGTATAAATGTTTATCAATTTCCCATTGTATTTTGTTAACCAATAAACATACTTTTCAGTCTGTCCGTATAAGGCATCAAAAAGAAAAACCTCTTTTATCTTTTCCGTCAATCCGCCACGCAGCAGCATAAATGAAATAGCATGATAAGCGCCGCTATGACCGGCAAGAATTATATTACCAATTTCCTGCTCTTTTATTTTTTTCTGGATAACAAGATTTTCAACAATCTCTTTCATCAAATTAGCAAAACCATTTTCATCTTCTAATTTGCCACCAAAGGAATCTGGTGCATCTTTGGGACCTTCTGGAAAAACAAGAATTGCATTTTTATTGCTGGCACTAAATTGCTCAGTTATGTTGAACTGCTTGCAGGCTGAATCAATGTTATTATACCAACCGTGAAAATATATTATAAAGTCAGTCGGTCCTTTTGGTTGAAATCCTTTTGGAATAAATATTAAAACAGTACTATCAGAATAATGCTTATCGGCTGGATAGAGTTTATTATCATAAGTATGTCCCTCTGCCCGGTTTGGATGTGGAAATGGTGCTGATGATAAATGCAGCTTAATTACCTCTCCATATTTTGGATAATCCTGTGCAAAACAATTACTAACAATTGTTAAAAAGATAACTGCACTTGCAACAAATAATTTATTGGATGATATCATATTTATCTCACAAATATTTTTTTAATCGCTGGACATATCCAGGTTTTTATCCCACAAATATTTTTTTGTTTCTGCAACCAATACTCCGCTTAAAGCAATAAGAGAAATAAGATTTGGAATTGCCATTAAACCATTTGCAATATCAGCAAATGACCAAACAATTGGAAGTGATAAGACTGAACCAACCATTACCATAACAACCCAAAGCCATCTGTAAGGTTTGATTATTTTAACACCAAAAAGATATTCCGCCGCCTTTTCACCATAATAGGACCAGCCAAGTATGGTTGAAAAAACGAATGTTAGTAATCCTACCGTTAACACAATTGGTCCAATTACCGGCATATCGCTGAATGCTGCTCTTGTTAAGGAAGCTCCGACGAGTCCTTTTGTCCAATCGCCAGAGTTAACTAATACTAAACCGGTCATTGCACAAACAACTACTGTATCCCAAAATGTACCGGTTGATGAAACAAGTGCCTGGCGAATTGGATTTTTAGTTTGTGCAGCGGCTGCAACAATTGGAGCACTGCCTAAACCCGATTCGTTTGAAAACAATCCTCTTGAAACTCCATAACGTAATGCTTCCTTAAATGTTGCGCCAAGGAATCCGCCCAGGGCGGCTTGACCTGTAAATGCCGAACTAAAAATAAGTGATATAGTATTTGGAATAGCTGAGTAATTCATAAATAATAATATCAAACAGCCAAGAACATAAAAAATTGCCATAAAAGGAACGAGTTTTTCACAAACACTTGCGATAGATTTAATACCGCCAATAATTACTATGGCTGTTAGAATAGTCATTAGAATTCCAGTAATCCAAGGTGAAATATTGAAAGTTTCTTTTACCATCATGGAGATTGAGTTTGCCTGCACCATATTGCCAATTCCAAATGCTGTTACCGCAGTTAATGCTGCAAACACAACTCCCAGCCATTTAGCTTTAAGTCCGTGTTCAAGAACGTACATCGGTCCGCCAGCCATCATTCCATCTTTAGTTTTGATTCTATATTTAACGGATAAGAGAGCTTCTGAATATTTTGTTGCAATTCCAAAAACCCCTGTTAACCACATCCATAATACTGCTCCAGGACCACCGGCAGCAACTGCAGTTGCAACACCAACTATATTTCCGGTTCCTATGGTTGCTGCAAGTGCGGTAGTTAATGCACCAAACTGGCTTACATCTCCGGCTCCTTCACTGTTCCGTTCCAGAGAAATTTTTATTGCTGTTCCTATATACTTTTGGATGAAGCGAAGTTTTATTGTTAAGAAAATGTGGGTGCCAAATAGTAATATCAAAAGCGGGTAGCCCCAAACATAGTTACTTACCTGCGATAAGAAATTTTCAAGAACTTCCATGCTTACTCCGATAGATTATTGGAATGCAGTTAACGAACAATTATTGTGAGCAATAAAAACTTTCCGCAAACTAAAAAAAATGTTTGAATTATCATAGCTGTTTTTATTGATTTTTTACAGACGCAATATATAGAATGGAGAGTGCAGAATGTAGAACGTAGAATGAAGAATTAAAAACAACTTTTGACTATTTATGAATTATCTCTCTTTTTAACTTTTTGCATTTACCTTTTACCTTTTTGACTTTTTCTTCGCGATAAGTATAATTCATCAAACATTTTTGTTACTCTTTGCTATAAAAATATTTATTTTCATTACTGATAAATCTAAAGTCTTTAACAAATTAGTGAGACTAAAATGAACAAGATAGTTTATTCCCCATTATTAATGCTTTTCATGGTTTCGTTTTTATATCCACAGTATCCCGATTATTACATTAAAAAAAATACATGGTATGAAACATTATTTCAATCAAGAGAAAAACTGCTGCTTACACAATTGCAGATGAATAAAACTAATCCGGTGGAGCTTGGAGTATGGTATAGTGTAAGTCCATTTGCAACATCACCCAATACTTCTTTTTCAACATCATTTGAACCGGAAAAAGAAATTGATTTAAAGAGATCATACTTAGATGGTAAACTGAAATGGAGTATAAAGAATGATTGGAAGGATGGAAAGGTAAATTATTTTGAACAGGTGGATAATTGTGTAAACTATCTTTTCCGTTTAATTACTACTAACAGAGATACTACAATTAAAGTTTACCTTGGTAGCGACGATGGAATTATTGTTTGGCTAAATGATGGAAAAATTTTGGAACATAATGAAAACCGCGGTGCGGCTCCAAATCAGGAAGTGATCGATCTTAATTTAAAAAAAGGGGAGAATAAATTTTTAATGAAGGTTAGCAATAATGCTGGACCAACAGCCTTTTATTTCTCAACTATCGAAAAAGATCCAAAGGATATAATTTGGGAGTTAATACAAAAAGATTTTAATTCAGGTAATGTTGTTCAGGAAATCACGTGGGAAAAAAGGGATAAGATTTGGGATGAAGATTGGCTCATAGGTGATTACAAGGAATTTGCAATGCGTTACGCAAATTCAATTATGAATGATTATTCTTTGCAATATAGTAAGGCAGAAAAAATATTAAACAAAGTAAAAAGTTTGAATGATATGTGGAAAGTGAGAGATATTTATACGAAAATCCGTACAGAAGAATATGTTGTACTTACACCAACAGCTTCTTCCAAACCCAAAATAAATGGAGCGAAAATATTCGGTGTTCGCCCTGATTCACCATTTCAATTTACAATTGCAGCAACCGGAAATAGACCAATAGAATTTTTTGCTGATGGTTTACCTTCCGGTTTAAAGTTAGAAAAAAAAACCGGCATTATAATCGGTTTGCTTAAAGAGAAAGGAGAATATGATGTTACACTAAAAGCAAAGAACCAGCTTGGTGTAGATGAAAGGAAATTAAAAATTATTGTTGGAGAAAAAATTGCATTAACGCCGCCGCTTGGATGGAATAGCTGGAATTGCTTTGCGGATGCTGTCGATGAGCAAAAAGTAAAAGCTGCTGCAGATGCGATGGTTAAAAGTGGATTGGCAAATCATGGCTGGACTTATATAAATATTGATGACTTCTGGGAGAATAAACCAGGTTCAAGTAACCCCGAACTTATGGGACCGGAAAGATTAACCGATGGCAGGATCATCACAAACAAAAAATTTCCGAATATGAAAAATCTTGGGGATTATATTCACAGCAAAGGTTTAAAGATGGGAATTTATTCTTCTCCCGGTCCTTTAACCTGCGGTGGTTGTGTCGGAAGTTATCAGCACGAAGAGCAAGATGCTTTTAGCTATTCAGAGTGGGGCGTTGATTACCTGAAGTATGACTGGTGTTCTTACGATGATATTGCAAAAGATGAAAGTCTAACCGAGTTGAAGAAACCTTATGAAGTGATGCGCTCAGCGTTAAATAAAGTAAACCGGGATATTGTTTACAGTCTCTGTCAGTACGGAATGGGAAATGTGTGGGAATGGGGTAATTATGTTGGAGGCAACTGCTGGCGAACTACAGGCGATATAACAGATACATGGGAAAGTATGTCATCAATTGGATTTAATCAGGTTGGGCACGAAAAATATGCAAAGCCTGGCAATTGGAACGATCCGGATATGCTTGTGGTTGGAATGGTTGGCTGGGGACCAAATCTTCATCCAACCAGGTTAAGTCCAAACGAACAATACACGCACATCAGTTTGTGGTGCTTGCTATCTTCTCCGCTCCTGATAGGCTGCGATATGACTCAGCTTGATGATTTTACTCTCGGATTATTAACCAATGATGAAGTGCTTGATGTAAATCAGGATATACTTGGAAAGCAGGCAGCAAGAGTGTCTAAAGTTGGCGATTTAGAAGTGTGGGTAAAAGATTTGGAAGACGAATCGAAAGCTGTTGGATTATTTAATCGAGGAACAAAGAAAGCGGAAGTAACTGCAAACTTTTCTGAGTTTGGATTAAATGGCAAGTGTTTAGTAAGAGATTTATGGCGGCAGAAAGATGTTGGAGTATTTGATAGTGCATACAGAAGTTTCGTTCCGAGTCACGGAGTTACTTTAGTAAAGATAAAGAAGATTTGATTCTAGGAAATCCCGTCATTTATGCCGAGATTTTTTTTATTCAATTCCAGAATTTTTTGATAAGTGCTTTCATCTTTTTATAATGTGAACCTTTCCAAAAAATTCTTTTACATACCGGGCATTGGAAAAATTCATTTTGAATTTCTTTTACCATTGGCGGCAGTTCGTTTTCAATATCAGATTTATGTACTTCTGTAAGTAAATTGTTGCATTCCAGACAGCGGGTGAATTCCTTTATTTCATTTTTCAAATCGAACCGCAGGATAATTTCTTTTACTTGTTCTACTGGATTATCATTTCTAATCCAGTAACCGTGAGTAATTTCATTTCGCTTTAAAATATTTCTATCCTTAGTAAGAATTGTTCTTTTTTCTTCCAAAGAACTATTTACCAATTCTTCTTTAAGGAAATTATTCCGATAGCTCGCATCAATACCAAGCATTCTTAAGTGCCGGGCTAACTTTCCAAGATGAACATCCAGAATAAACTTTGGCTCTCTTAATGGTTTATTACGAAGGTGTTGAATGCCAGAAATATCAATAGATTCAAACACCGGGTAAACACTGATGTCATCTTTATCCTGAACTAAATATTCAAAATCAACCGAGCAGCTATTAACAAGAATAAGATCAATTTGCGTATGAGGAACACCAAGAGATTCAATCATATCTTTAATAGAAGTTTGGTCTATGAACTCGTGAGTGAATTTGATTTTTCTTTTTTCGGCTGGAAGGAAATCATTCAGTTCTTCATAAAATCTAAAATAGGCTTTGTGGATCATCTTTATTTTAATAAAATAAATTTCTTTACATCAACATAATTGCCCGCTTTCAATCTGTAGATATAAATACCGCTTGGTAATCCCGCTGTGTGGTAGCTGGCATCGAAAGTTACTTTATAACTTCCCGATGATTTCTTTTCATCAACTAGTGTTGCAATTTCTTTTCCTAAAATATCAAATACTTTTAAGGATACATTGGACATTTCATTTCTGGCGTTTAATGGAACAGAATATTCTATTATTGTTGTCGAGTTAAATGGGTTTGGATAGTTTTGTGAAAGAAAAAATTGCTTTGGAGAAGATGAAATAAATTCCTCATCAACTTTAGTTGTAAGATCAAAAAAGTCAATAATCTTTTTTGCAACTTCCGTTCTTTTGCTTTGCGGATAGACGGTTTCGAACGGGAATCCGAAACAGACAAGTTTGCCAGGTGTGCTTCCACCTGTAAAAACTCCTTCAAAATAAATTCCTGCATAGCCAGCAGAAGTATCAACTCCAACATATTTTAGCAAACCAATCCCATTATTTACCGGCTTAACTACGTCCGGATATTTTACGTTTATTGTGCCCTGTGTTCCATTATCAAAATAAAAAGAGCTAATTCCGCTAAAGATGGAATTGATCAAAGGCTCGGTTTGATAAATCGTTCCGGCGGCACCATTAGGCGCATCTGCCGCATATTTTATTTTAAGAAAATTGTTGATGAAACTTTTATCGCTGGTAGTTCCTTTGTAATCCAGATCCCAGGCAACTTCACTTCCGGTAACAAATAGTTTTCCACCGTTGGAAAGAAAACTTTTTACTTTGGTTTGTTCTGCTACGCTGAATGTTTCATCAACTGTGCTTTCTTCTCCAAGGATATAGTCTGCGGCTGAGTAATCATTCAAATTAAATAATCCATCGATAATTGCGTTGTTGGTAGCTGAACAAAACGATTTGAAATTATTTTGATGAAATGCCGTTGCATGTTGCCGGATAAAATTAAATGTGTTTCCTGTAGAAGCTCTGTCGAATCCGTTAACAATAATCAACTTTGCATTAACTTCAGTTGAAGGAACGCCGGCTAATACCTCAGATGGGGGAGAATCACCGGCAGAATTGCTTGCAACAATTTTGATGAAGAATAAAGAATCGGTTTGAAGATTGGTGACTATTAAATTATCCGGTTGAAGTGTAACAGTTTTACCAAAGGTTAATCCATCTTTACCGATTTTTACTTTGTAAGTTTTTACTGATGTATCCGGTTTTACAATAATTCTTAAAGCAGTGCTTCCTTCAGTTTTAATACCGAATGATTGCGGTGTATATGGTATATTCAATTCCCTAAAATAACTTGGTTGATACATTTGTCCGGACTCATTGCTAAGAATTTTATATTTAACGGAATCTCTTAAAACATCTGAAACTGTAGTGAGCAAACTATCTATTATAATTTCCTTACTCAGGAGCCGAATACCGTGGCTGTAATCCACATAACTATCAATGTGTCCATTATAAACCGGTTGGATTGGTGTACCATCCAATTTATGCCAGCCGTAAATTACAACGTGGTTTGGTTTAGCTGGATCAACAATCTTGTTACTGATTACAACATCTTTTTTAATTCCTCCCACCACAACTCCAAGTGGTTTACCGGAAGAAATTCTTTGTTGTTCAATTGCCTGGTTGTGTTCAATAAATTTTGTTACAAGTTCGTTTGCATTACCAACCGGCAAGTAAGAAACTGGTGTAAGTTTTAAATCAGCGTTCAAATAAATATCATCAACAAGTTTTGGAGTTGGCATTGTTGCACCAAAAAGAGTAGCGAGTTTCTGTGCAGTCTTTGGTCCCATAGGTACCCGGCAGAAATCATCGTTTGAACCGATTGCAAGATAATCCGGCATTACCTGGTAATAACATTTATGCAAAGCTCCGTTTACATCATTAAATGAAGAACGATTTGTTCTTAAAATCCTTAGAAAGTCCGGAATATTTCCTTTAGATATTTCATTAAAAATTTCAGTTTCTCTATCATCAAAAGACATATTATTTACAAACTGCATAAACTGCGTACCGGTTTTTGCTCCAGCGGGACGCGCAGGAATTGTTAATTGTTTAACCTGATAAAGATTTGATTGAACATATTGTGTGTAAGCCCGGCTGCCATAATAAACATAATCCACACCTTCCAATGATGTTCCGGAAACCATTCCCTGGATGAAACCATTTAGCTCAACCTGAACTGTGTGAAGAATTTTTCTTTCCGGATTATGTTTAAGAATAAATTTTATCCTTCCATCAAGGGCGGTATATTTTATAAAATCGGAATTCTCCTCGGATGTAAATTGAAAATAATTCTTAAAATAATTCTGCATCAATTTACTGCGATACCATGTTCCACCGGTAGGGCTAACCACCGGCAATCCATTGTACAAAGCTATGCTATCGTTGTATGCAAGCACACTTAGGAAATGTTTTGGAGAGGCGTTCAGCCAGGTAAGAAGTTTTTCTCCATAATTGTTATCATAATTGTAGTCGCTATCAAGGAAAGAAATTCTTTCAATATAATCCGGTATAGTTGAGCCGCCATTCATAAATCCAAAAGTAAAACTACCGCCACCGCTATGCCCGGTTAGTACAACAAATGGATTATTATCCGCAAAAATATTTTTAATGGAATCAACAATGTTTCTTATGAGTGCAGCATTATTAGAATGATTTGATCTCCACGTGGGCCAACTTAGCTGGGTTGTTTCCAGATAAACTGTTACCAGGTTGTAATCAAGATTATGTTCTCTAAGAAATCTTGTTTGTGCACCAATGTGCTGTATATCGTAATGCCAATCATCACCAGCTTTAAGTTTCTTGCCAAATGTCCAATCAGTGGAATTACCATTTGGTAATGCAAATAATGCTATACCAACTGGTTTGTTTATATCAAACTTTTCTGGTGAAGGAGCATTGATTTGAATTTTTACTTCAGGATCATATAAAAAATTTTTTACTTGTTCATCAAAAGGTGGAAGGACGGAAAAACCTGAAAGGTAAATTGAATTAATTTCTCTAATTGAATTTTCTTGTGAGAAAAATTTTGTAGCGGTGAGCAACATAAAAACTGAGAATACCAATTTAAAATTGATAAGTAATTTTATCTTCACGGTTCAATTCCTTAAAACAGTTATTATTTTTTCTTGCGGAATTTACAAATAAATAAGAAGGATTAAAACCAGTAGGAGTTTAATTTTTCTATATGTTATTTTTTATTTAGAGGAAGTTTTTTGAAGCAAGGATGATTTATAAACGATATAGGGAGACAGGAAGGTGAACAACAAAACAAGAAGCCACAATCTTCCTTCCAAAATATTATATTCCTGGAAAAGCTGTTCCAATGTTTTTCGCGCAAGATAATGACCAAAGCCAAATTCAAAAATCAAAGTCATAAAAAGCCATATGGTTCCAATAATTAATGCTTGCTTTGATGATTCAAGTTTCCATCTAATATTAAATAGCCGCGTTGCTTCAAATATCAGAATGATTAAAATTAACGAGGAAATTTGATGCGCCAGAAATTGACCAGTAAATCCTGCATAAAGAAATTGTCTTGCTGTACCGTTTAAAATTGCCAGTACCGGCAGAAATAACCAGAGCAGGGAATATTTTTTATACATTTTCAAAATTAATTTGTTATGAAAATAATCTGGCAAAACCATCGTACGGAATCAATGGAATTACTTCAAAAGAAATCAATCCTTCTTTTACCAAGGGAAAAGTTTTTAGAATTTCTTTTGCTTCATTAACATCATTGCACTCCATAATTAATACCGCTTTATGCTCATCTTCATTAAAGTACAACTCACGGATTACTCCATTCTGGTGGAGTTCCCACACTTTTATAGCTTCGTCTTTAAGAATTTTTTCAGTGAATTGTTCTGCAGTTATTTCGGAGTTTTCTTTTTCAATTGCTAAAATTTTCATAAATTTTTTTGGATATAGGATAATATATTGAAATTGATTTTAGCTGGTTATAAATTCAATTTATTATAAAATTATTATAGTAAATTTTCTGTTTTTTAGTTGTATGCACTTTTTCTATGTAAGATTGCAAGAATAGTTATTATATTATTTTCAACATCAAAGATAATTCTATAATCACCGACTCTTAGACGATAAAGACCTTTAAATTCTCCTTTTAGCATTTTAATATTGTTAAGTTCTAAACCTTTTATTGAAAGTTTATCGATTTTGTTTTTGATTGTGCTATGGAAAGGATCATTGATTTGGTTGTAATCTTTTAATGCAGTTGGAGATATTTTAACAATGTATTTCATTTTACAAGATTCCAGTCAAGCATCTTTCCTTCTTTCTTTTCTTGTAATCCTCTTTTTACTTTCTTATAATCTTCTTCAGTTGATAAAATTTCTAAAGTTGGGTCTAATTTTTCTCTGTGCTTTAAATATTTTATAAAATTAAAGACTTCTCTAAGCTTACTTTGATCTAAAAGCGAAGCCTCTTTCTTTAGCTGTTCAAGAATTTGTATTCGGTCCATAATTAATCCTTATAAATTCCTTAATCAATATGCAAAATAAACTTATAAAATTCTATTTAGTTACCTTGTAAGTGAATATGACATGAACCTTTTAACTTTAAAAAATCAACAGGGAAATATTTTTTATTCGGGCAATTTATTGTTGCCGGCTCGCCGGAATCAATACAAAGTTCTATATCTTGTATTGATGTTGGTCTTGTAAATTCTGTACCATAAAAACCTGTGACTTTTCTTGAAATATCAGACATCATTCTTCCCCAGATTGGTGCAGCCGCAGAGCCACCATACTGAAATCCACCATTTAATTTCCTTTTTGCATTGTCATAGCCTGTCCAGATGGCAGTGCTTAATTGAGAATTATAACCTACAAACCAGGCATCCGTGTAATCTTGAGTTGTACCGGTCTTGCCTGCGGCAGTTCCCTTGTAATATCTTCTAACTGAAGCCGCTGTGCCGCTATCAACCACTGCCTGCATTGCTGTTGTTAGTAAATAACAAGTGGCTGAATCCAGAACAGTTACCGTATCAACATTAGCGCTGTAAAGCAGTCTTCCATTTTTATCTTCAATTTTTAATATTGAAAAAGGTTTGGCGTACTTTCCTTCCGAAGCGAATACGGCAAAGGATGCTGCCATCTCTAACGGTGTAACTTCTCCGGTTCCTAAGGCGATTGATGGATATGGTGGAATATAAGATTCGATCCCAACTTTTTTTGCAAACGCAACCACCGAATCTGGTTTTGTAAGTTCAACAATTGCATGCGCTGCTGCTGCATTAACAGAATATTGAATAGCGCTTATCATTGGAATTGTATCATTTGTAAAAACTTCGGACGAATTTTGTGGTGTCCAAACCTGGTTGGTAATAGTGTCCACAACTGAAATGGGAGTATCGTAAGTTGGTGTTGCAAGTGTAAATCCTTTTTCCAGTAAACTTCCGTAAAGAAATGGTTTGAATGATGAACCGGGCTGGCGGTGAATTTGAATTGCACGATTCAAACCTCTTGCTTCGGAACCTGGATTTCCTCCAACCAATACCCGGATCATTCCTGTTCCTGGTTCAACGGAAACTAATCCAACCTGTGCTTCTTTCATAGAACCTGGAAAACTATTCCATTGAATTTTCACTGCATCCTCAGCAGCTTTTTGCATATCGTAATTTAGAGTTGTTGTAATCTTAATTTGATCTCTGTTCAGATAAATTCCTCTTTGGTTTAGGATTGCTGTTGCTTCACGTCGGACTTGTTCTAAAAAATGCCTGCCAAGATTTTCGTGCAGTTTTATTGATAGTGGCTGCTTTTTATATTTATTAAAATCACCATTGGAAAGTTTTCCAACTTCCACAAGATTGTATAAAACTTCATTCCTACGTGCCAATGTTTTTTCTGGATTCCTCGCCGGATCGTAAGCGCCGGGTGATTGAAGCAAACCAACTATTGTTGCTGCTTCTGTAATAGAAAGTTTATCTGGTGTCTTTCCAAAATATTCCTGGGCTGCTGCCCAAATGCCCCAAGAACTGTGTCCAAAGTAAACGGTGTTTAAATACAGTAATAGAATTTCATCTTTCGAAAATTTCCGTTCTAATGCTTTTGCTAATTCAATTTCACGCAGTTTCCTGGAGATTGATTTTTCAAAACTTAAGAAAAGATTCCGTGCTAACTGCATTGTAAGTGTGCTTCCACCCTGGGTGGAACCGGTAAGAGTTTTTAGAACAGCTCTTCCCAATCCTTTGTAAGAAACTCCATCGTGATTGTAAAAATCTCTATCCTCGGTTGCAATCAAACTATAAATAATCCATTTGGAAATGTATCCGGTGCTTTTAATATCAACTCTGTTCTTCTCTCCAAAATAACCAAGCAATTTTCCATTTTGAGTAACAGCATAAGAAGCATAACTAATTTTAATCGGGGGAAGATCCTGCGGAAAAACTATCGTCTGTAAGTAAATAATAAAAAAAGTTAATAAAGAAAATCTTGTTTGCAGTAATTTCATTTTGATATTTAATTGAGCCCAAAATTATTTGTGTTAAACCTTGTTTGATGATGAATTGTTTCAGAGCTACTTTTCATTTCTTGAAGTAACAATGTTACTCATATAAAAAAGCAACGGGAATTAATACCGGAAGTGTTTAATTTGTTCTCCTTTAACTCCAATTTCTGTCATTGCTTCAATTCCAATTTGAAGATGAAGATCCACATATTTTTCTGTTACATGCCGGTCAGATTCTTCAGTCTTTACACCTTCTGGAATCATCGGCATATCAGAAACAAGCAGCAAGGCACCGCGTGCAATTTCGTTTACATGTCCAACAATAAACAAAGTTGCTGTTTCCATGTCAATTCCAATAACCGAAAGTTTTTGAAGGTAATTTTTAAAATCTTCATCCCATTCCCATACACGGCGGTTTGTTGTATATATAACCCCGGTTCTGTAATCAAGATTATGAGAAATAATTTTATCTGAAACAAACTTGTGAAGTTTAAAGGAGGGAAGTGCGGGTACTTCTTTAGGAACATAGTCGTTACTTGTACCTTCTCCACGGATAGCCGCAATTGGAAGAATAAAGTGACCGATTTCCGTACTGGTTTTTAAACCTCCGCATTTACCAAGAAACAAAACTCCTTTTGGTTCGCGTGCAACTAATAAATCCATAACCGTGGCGGCATTTGCAGAACCAATTCCAAAATTTATAATTGTTAATCCAGCCGAGTTTGTAACAGTTTGCATTGGTCGCCCAACACCATTAATATCGCAGCTAAACTGATCTGCAAACTTTGTTAGGTAGTTATGGAAGTTTGTAAGAAGCATGTAATCTCCGAAATCATCTATTTGTGTTCCGGTGTAACGCGGCAGCCAGTTTTTAGCAATATCAAGTTTTGTTTTCATTATTCTTCTAACCAATTTCTAAATTAAAGTTGAAAAAATCACATGCTAATTTAAAGAATTTTATCCATTGATCTAAGTTCGATAACTTCTCCCGGTTTCATTTTTTCAAGTTTCAGTTTTCCAATTCTAATTCTTATTAAACGCAATGTTGGAAAGCCAATATGTGCGGTCATCTTTCTTACCTGGCGATTTCTACCTTCAATTAAAGTTATGCTTAACCACGAAGTTGGAATATTTTTGCGATAACGAATCGGTGGAATTCTTTCCGGTACATCAGGTGCAAATTCAAGTAGCTTTGCTTTTGCCAGAAGAGTTTTCTTTCCTTCAATAACTACACCTTCCTCTAATTTCTTCAAATCATATGTTGAAGGAACTCCTTCCACCTGAACTGAATATTCTCTTTCATGTGCATTTTTTGGGTTTAGCAATTGATTCACCAATGTAGTGTCATTGGTTAATAACAATAAGCCTTCGCTGTCCATATCAAGCCTGCCAACAGGGTACACATCTTTTGGAAAAGAATAAAGATCGCCAAGCGTTGGTCTTGCTCCCTTATCGGAAAATTGTGTTAACATTCCGTAAGGTTTGTAAACGATAAAGTATTTGATTTTTTTTTTATTGAAGGAATACATTTTTCAATCAATCTTTGATACCATTAATCTTTTGTTGCTGGTTTGTAATACTATCCAATACATCGCGATGATATATGTAGGTGGGGAATTCAACTTTATTAATACTGAATATTTTTTCAGCTCTTTCTAAAAAGTCGGAATCTTCACTGTAAGTTATATTTTTAAACCCATCAAGCTCTATAAATATTTTTCTTTTGGCAAAGAATGTTCCGCCTATAGTGCATTGGTTTAAATGAATTGTTTTATCAGGATTATATTTATCAACTACGTACGGATTACCAATTACCTGTACTCCACCATGGATCATATCTATTAGAGGATGCTCTTCCATATAATCAAATCTTATTTTTAAATGATCAACTGAATATTCATCATCGCTATCCAGAAAAGTTATGTATTTGCCCACGGCGGCTTGAATTCCAGCATTTCTACTTAATGCTAATTTTCTGTTTTTATGTTTGATGTATCGGATATTTTCGTTCAGATTTAGATATTCATTTAAAATTTGAAATGTATTATCATTACTCCCGTCATCAACAAGCAGCAATTCCCATTCAATAAAATTCTGCGCAAGTAAGGAATTAATACTTCTTTTAAAATATTTTGCCCGGTTAAAGGTAGCCATAATAACAGAAATTTGCGGTTCAAAATCTTGATATACACGGATCATGTTTTTATGATTTTTATCATTTTTAAGGGTTTTAACTTATAAATTCAAATTTTAATAAAAGCCGTTTTTTATGTCTTATAGTTTACTTATTTTAAAGCCATAATTTCCAGCTATTTTTTTTATAAAATACTAAATCTGCTGGGAGGTAAAATTATGTCATATAGAGATCAAAGTAAATATTTCGAATGTTTAAAAAGATTTGAAAGAAAATTTGATTGGAGAGAATTAGAAGATTACAAAATTCTTTTAGAAAGACATAAAGATGAAGAGGATTTTGACAAAGAATCGCTTGAATGGTTAAAAGAGCTTTACGTAAAATACTTTGTAAATAGAGAGAAAAAGAATTTTGATGACATTTTCAAGAAACCAACCAAAGATGGTAAATAGTTGACCAGATACTTAGAATGTTTTCTTTTCTAATCAAAATGATTTTTGTTGGAACAACCAACCGCCAATTTTCGTATAAACTTGTAATATTTTCCAGAGGATTTGATGAATTATAAACTTACTCATAAAGTTACTGCCGCATTGGTTTTTTTAATCACATTTATTCAATTCCTAATGACTGTTCAACCTACAGTTTCCTTTTGGGATTGCGGTGAGTTTATTGCTTCGGGTTATTCACTCCAAGTTCCTCATCCTCCTGGTGCACCGCTATTTTTATTGCTGGGAAGAGTTTTTTCTATGATTCCTTTTGGTGCAAATACTGCATTTAGAGTTAATATGATTTCTGTTTTTGCAAGTGCTTTCTCTGCACTATTCCTTTATTTGATTGCAGTTAAAATAATTGAGAATTATAAAGGAAAAGGACATAAGAATTTTTTAGATGGAATTTCCACATATATTGCTGCTGCAATTGGAGCCCTCTCTTTGTCATTTAGTGATACTTTCTGGTTCAATGGTGTAGAAGCCGAAGTTTATGCCGCAAGCACCTGCTTGTTTGCTTTTATTGTTTGGCTGATGATGTTATGGAATGAAAAAGCCGATGAAAAGGATAATGAAAAATATTTAATTATGATTGCGTACTTAGTTGGGCTTTCAACCGGAGTTCATCTGATGAGTGTTCTTGCAATTGTTCCGGTAGTTATGGTAATTGTTTTTAGAAAATATGTACAGGATGATGAAGCTTGTAAAAAAACAGGATATATATTTCTTGGGCATACAGCAGTTATTCTTTTAATTGCAATAGTTTTATGGGCTGGACAAAAAACTACAATTGCCCCAAGCCCGGAAGAGTATCAAGCATTTGATACAAGATTTAAATGGATTATGGTTGGAATAAGCGGTGTGGTTTTAGCAGTGTTCCGTAAAAAATTATTTAACAGGAATTCCTTTTACATACCGTTACTGGTTGGTGGTGCTGCACTTACTATCACTTATCCCGGTGTTGTAAAAGTGTTTACAGAGGGAGTTAAATATATTGGTGGAGACAGAATTGCTATCGATATGCTTGTAATAGTTGCAATATTTGCTATACTTGGTTTTGCAATCTACTGGTCGGTTAAAAACAATAAAGCAACTTTAAATCTGGCTTTCATTTCTCTTCTTTTTGTTATACTCGGTTTTACAACTTATTCAATGGTAATCGTTCGTGCTAATAAACAGCCACCAATGAATGAGAATGAACCGGATAATTTTACTGAATTAGTGTCTTACCTAAACCGTGAACAATATGGAGATTTTCCGACGTGGAAAAGAAGATTTACTGCTGAACCTCATCAGCAAATGGTTTATACAAATTATAAAAGTGATCTGGACTTCCTATTAAAGTACCAAATGGATCATATGTTTAACCGGTACTTGTTCTGGAATTATATTGGCAGAATTGGCTGGACACAGGATGATGGTGCGACCTGGAAACAATTATTTGGTATTCCTTTCCTGATTGGATTATTTGGAATTTATTTTCATTTCAAAAAAGATTGGAAAATGGCTTCTGTGTTTATGGTTATGTTTATTTTTATGGGATACCTTACAGCATTCTATCAAAACCAACAGGAGCCGCAGCCAAGAGAAAGAGATTATTTTTACGTCGGGGCATTTTTTGTTTTTTCAATCTGGATTGCCCTTGGTGTAAAAGGTTTGGTTGAACTTGCATCGGAACACATTAAGAAAGAATCACTTGCTAAAACAGCTTCTTATGCTGTTCTTGGTGCAGCATTTATTTTGGTGCCGGTAAATATGGCTAAAACAAATTGGTTTACACACGATAGATCCAACAATTATGTCCCTTGGGATTATTCGTATAATCTTTTGCAAAGCTGCGCTCCAAATGCAGTTCTTTTTACTAACGGAGATAATGACACATTCCCACTTTGGTATTTACAGGATGTAGAAGGTGTAAGAAGAGATGTCCGAATTGCAAACCTAAGTTTGTTAAATACTCCCTGGTACATTAAGCAGTTAAAAAATACAGAACCTTACAATGCGTTAAAAGTTGCAAGCAATTATACGGATGCAATGATAGAAAAACTTGAACCCATCAGATGGGAACCTCAAAATATAAGTGTTCCTGTTCCACCAGAAGTTTTGAAAAATTATACTGTAAAAGATTCTTCAATTGAACAACCAGTCCCAAGAACATTTGTAGAAAGATATGGTATGATGGATTCAACAATAATGCGGACTGGTAATCTAACTTGGAAGATGGATAATACAATTGCTTACGGTGAAGTAAAAGCAGTTAGGGTTCAGGACTTGATGGTTAAGGATATTATTGAAGCGAATAAATGGCAGAGACCAATTTATTTTGCAGTAACATGTGCTGAGGATTCAAAAATCGGGTTGGCGGATTATTTAATAATGGAAGGATTAGCTTATAAACTAATTCCTGTTAAACGTAAACCAAACCAGGAATTTATAAATGAAAATGTTATGCGCAGACAACTGTTTGATGAAAATCCTGGTTTCAGTAAAAATTATAAGATTGGTTTCAAATTCCGTGGATTGAACGACAAAAGAATTTTCTTTGATGAAAACCACGAAAGATTAACACAAAATTATAGAAGCTCATTCCTCCGACTTGCTGTTTATTACCTATATAATGAAAAGAACAAGGAGATGTGTATTAAGGCTTTGGATGAAATGGAAAAGAAAATTCCGGCGGATGTGGTTAACATGCCGTATGGACTTCAATTTGAAATGAGCAATATTTATTATGCTGCCGGTGCCAATGATAGATATTTAAAACTGGCGCGTAAAATTGAAAAGACAGCACTTAAACAATTGGAAACCAATCCAAATGATGTAAGCGGTTACTACAATCCATACAGAGTTTTAAGTGAAATTTATGATAACCTGAAGGAATATAAGAAAGCGGTTGATTTGTTCAGCCAACTTCAAAAATTATATCCTGATGATCCAGGAGTTAAAAGTGAACTTCAGAAAAACCAGATGCTGTTAACCAAACAGGACAGCATTTCTAAAAAATAATTAATTTTTTAGCAGAGACGCATTACAGTGCGTCCTTGCATTTGCAAACCATGAAGATTTTAATCATAGCTCTCTCCGGTATTGGTGATGCTTTAATGTTTACACCTGCCCTTAAGCTGCTAAAAATAAATTATCCTGATGCTAAAATAGATGCCTTAGCAATGTTTACCGGTGTTAAGGACATACTTTCCAGGAATGAATATATTAATGAAGTATTATTTTACAACTTCCTTAAACAAGGTACAGTTAAATCCTTTTTGTATTTGCTTAAGCTTAGAAATAAATATGATGTATCAATTAATGTTTATCCATCGAATAGAAAAGAATATAATATTTTTAGTTTTCTAATTGGGGCTAAGAAAAGAGCCGCAGTAAATTACTTACGGAAAGATTTTAGTAACCTGGGTTTTCTTAATAATGTTACTATCGCAGAGAATGATAATCTTCATAACGTTGAAGAAAATATTAAATTAGTAGAAAAGATTTCGCAAAAAGAATTTAATCTAAAACCAAGTCTGGAATTACCGCTTTCTAACGAAGAAGAAATTTATGCTGAGAAATTTTTCCAGAAGGAAAATATTTCAGCAGATCAATTTGTTATTGGGTTTCATCCTGGCTGCGCAACATTGAAGAATCATATTAAACGGAGATGGGAACCGGAAAAGTTTTCTGAACTTGGGAAAAAACTCATTAAAAATTTTGATGCAAAGATTTTAATATTTGGCGGACCGGAAGAAATAGAACTAAAAAATGAAGTGCTACGTGGAATAAATTCCACTAATGCATTTCAAGTGGAAACAAAGAACCTTGCTCACTCCGCAGCCATAATGAAACGATGCAACCTCTTTATTACAAATGATTCGAGTCTTATGCACGTTGCCGCAGCTCTCCGGTTAAATGTTATTGCCATTATTGGACCAACAAACACAAACTATATTCGTCCCTGGCAAACAAAACATAAAATTATTTCGCTTAACCTGGAATGCGCACCTTGTTTTTATTATTCACCCAAACCGCTTACTTGCACCAGAAAGGATGTGCAGTTTAAATGTATTAAAGAATTGAGTGTTGATATGGTTTATAGCACCGCAGAAAAATTTATTTCAGAATAACAGTTTCTAAATTCTAATTTCTTTCTTCTAATTTTTTAATAACATATTCCGTGCAATCTTCAATCGATTCAAAATATTTTACCAAACCTGTTTTTCTTTTTTCATTGATAAGCTGATCTTCCATTGCGTCAATGATTGGTTTCCAGATTTTGCCGTGGCAGGCGAATGGTTTTACTTCTAAAAGATTTTTATTCATTAATTCCCACGCAGCAGAAAGCTCTACAAGAGTTCCGGTACCACCTTGCAAAGCAATGTAAGCATCACCTGTTTCTATAAGCTTATTGATTCTTTCGAAATAAGTTGAACATACAATATGTTCAGTAAGATATTTATTGTGCTGATTAAACACGCCTTCCAGTGTAATACCAATTGCTTTACCACCAAACTCCACTGCACCTTTGGATACGGCTTCCATTGTTCCATGGTTTCCACCGGTACAAACATCAAAATTATTTTTGGCAAGAATTGTCCCAAGCTTATATGCAATCTCAAATTGTTCTTCACCTTCTAAAGGAATAGAGCTTCCGAAAACCGTTACAATTTTTCTCATGCATTTGCTTTCATTATCAATTTAAAAATTCCCACGCAACACCAAGCCGCATTCCTCTGCCTTGCTTTGTATAGAAAGGAACGATGTAATATACTTTATCCAACAAATTTTCAACTGTAAAGTAAATTGTTGCCCGGTTTTGAATTGTTCCGACTAAAACAAAGTCGAAGACAAGTGACGGTTTAAGTTTGCTAATAATATTTTGAGAAGTAGAACCATTTAAATATGGATACCTATTTAAAACGTTACTCCTTTCAAAATCATACGAATAAAGGTCCTGGGTACCAACAACATTTGCAGATATTCCTACTTTTAGGTTCAGGTTTGAATCGAAAAGAATATCTTTATAGAAAATTCCTCCCCTAAAAGTAAATTCCGGCAGTAAGTAATTTCTTGCATTACTATTTGCAATGTTATTTTCGATTTTATTATAATAAGCAGCAGCGTTGTTTTCGATAAAGATTTGCCAAATATTTAATCCAAGATTTAAACCGATCCCAAATGTTTCCATATTTATTGAAGGAATGTCTTTTACTATTCTTTTATAAAAAAGATTTGTGGAAACCAACATGTTTTCATGTTTGAACTTTAATCCTGCCTCAATATTTGTAATTTTTGAATAACGCTCGCCACAGTCACAAACAGGCTCGTTCAAATTCATCGGTTTTTGAAAATAGGAAGCTCCACCATATAAAGAGGCTGAGTTGGAATAATTGATTGTAGCGTCTCCACCAAAACCGTAAAGGGACTGATTGTTATAATAAAGAAACCTCCCAAATACAGATGGAATAATTTTACTATCGGCATTCCTAAAACTTACTTTTCCCGCCAGGGAAACGGAGTTATCTTGGATTTTATTAAACCTTAAATCAGTATTTACAAATATCTTTTCGTAGTTAGCAATTAAATCTGCAGAAAGAAATTCATTATTATAAGTTTCTCTAAATGTACTTCCAAGCACTTTGGTAATGTGGTTGCGGGAAATTAACGCTTCATTTTTAACGATTCCTTTTTCATTTTGTCGGTACTCTAAAAGGTTAAATCTATAATAAGCGCTCAGCTCTCCAGAAAAATTTGAAGAAAGATTGTTCAATAGTTTTAAATAAATATTATGATCTGTACTTTTCTGATAACGAGTTAGACTTATTACCGGATCCTGATATTCAGAGGTAATCTCTGAGGTTGTCCGTTGAAGAGAATCCAAATCAATACCGCCGAACAGTTGTACTTCTGATTTTGAATAAAAATAATTTCCTATAAGATTAAAATTTTCTGAGATGAGGTAATTCAGTTTTGCTGTAGCTTTCCAGGCGCCATAACTGCTGTTCTGAAATCGGTTTCCAATTGTGTTGTTTGTAGCTTCAAAAAAACCAATTAACCTTCTTGATATGTTAGTACGGAGAATTGCATCCACCATAGCCTCTTCATACGAAGCTTGATAATACCTGAGCCGGCTGTAAGGTGCTTTCTTTCCTTCAATACTAAAATCATTTCTCGAAATAAAATTGATCGAAACCGGATTCATCAAATTACCATAAAGAAACCCTCTAACCGAAGGAATGATTTCTATTGAATCAATTGATTCTGATTGTACATTGTTCAAATCTAGCGTGTTTGTAAATCTGTTATTCAACAACATTCCATCCTGAAGGTAACTAACACTGTTATACCCGGAGCCATAAATTAATATTTCATTTGGTTGTCCGAGAGAACCGAAGTCCCGAATAAATCCCAGTGGAAACTGATTAATAAAATCACCAGTGTACCGGTAATCATTGGTTAAAAGCTGATTCCGGTTCAGAATGGTTCCAAAATCGTTTGATAAAAGAAAGCCTTTTTGATGAATTGGATTTATAGCCGCGGGCTTTCTTGCTTTTAGTGAATCATTGGAAATAGTAAGTGAGTCTTTTTTTGTGGTAGTATCAGGAATAACAATTATTTTTTTTATTGATAACGAATCGTTAGTAATCTTTTTCTCTTTAGAAAGTTGAAGAGTATCTCGCTGGGCAACAAGATAACCTACATTGCTTAAAAAAAGTAAAATGATGAATAAGATTTTGTTCATAAAAGAGTATTTTGAAATTCAACGATAAAGATAATAATAAAATGAAAAGCGGCAAAGGATAAGTTAAGTAAAAATTGGTGAACCGGCTAAGGATACCGGTTTGGAAGGAAAGTCTACCTGATTATAAGCCGATAAACATTGAATTAAATAAGTCTCAAAATAAAAAAATGATTTGCTTTAATCGCAAAATTAATTATTTTATACAGTGAATTTAAAACCACTAATAAAGGAGTAAAAATATGGCTGATGTAAGACCAATGACCAAGGGTCAAATTGTTGATCATCTTGCTAAAAAAACTGGAACTACAAAAAAAGTATCTACCCAGTTTCTGGAAGAATTAGTTGCCTTAACTTACAAGGAAGCTAAAAAATCTTTTGTAATACCTGGTTTAGGAAAATTAGTTCTGGCACAAAGAAAGAAAAGAATGGGAAGAAATCCTGCCACTGGTGCTGTAATTTCAATTCCTGCAAAGAAAGTTTTGAAGTTCAGAATTGCCAAAGCAGCAAAAGATGCAGTATTAGGTCCAAAGAAATAATTCCTGTTAACGGTAAAATTAAAAGTCCCGAGATCTATCGGGACTTTTTTTATTTTAAAGAGAGAATATTTTAAGAAATTAAATTCTCTAAAATCAATTCATAGCTTTTGCAATTAAGTTAAGTGCGCTGCCAGCTTTGAACCAATCAATCTGGGAAGCATTAAAGGAATGATTCAGCCAACATTCTTCTTTCGATCCATCCGTATGTTTTATTACTAACTTCAATTGCTTTTCTGGTTTGAACTCCGCCAAACCAATTATACTTAATAAATCATCCTCTTTAATTTTTTCGTAATCAGAAGGATTTGAGAAAGTAAGTGGAAGCATTCCCTGCTTCTTCAAATTTGTTTCATGGATACGAGCAAAACTTTTTACAATAATCGCTTTACCACCAAGAAATCGCGGTTCCATTGCAGCATGCTCGCGGCTGGAACCCTCTCCATAGTTTTCATCACCAATTACTATCCAGCCGTGTCCGTGCTTTTTGTATGAACGGGCTACTTCGGGAATTGATTTGTATTCACCTGTAAAAATATTCTTAGTCTTACCGGCATCATCTGTAAAAACATTTATAGCACCAATAAACATGTTGTTGGAAATATTATCAAGATGACCCCGATACCTAAGCCATGGTCCTGCCATTGAAATATGATCAGTTGTGCATTTGCCTTTAGCTTTTAACAGCACCGGTAAATCAATAAAATCTTTTCCGTTCCATGATTCAAACGGAGCAAGTAATTGAAGGCGATCACTTTTTGGATCAACAAAAATCTCAGTTTTGTATCCTTCTCCTGAAGGCGGAATAAATCCATTAATGCCTTTTGTAAACCCTTTCCCAGGTAATTCATCACCCGTTGGTGGAGTTAGTTTTATCTTCTCTCCTTTTGAATTTGTCAATTCATCAGTAATGGGATTGAAGGATAAACTACCGGAAATTGCTAATGCAGTTACAATTTCCGGACTTGCAACAAAAGCAAGTGTTTGTGGGTTACCATCATTTCGCTTGGCAAAATTTCTATTAAATGAAGTTATAATTGTATTCCTTTCCCCATTCTTTAAATCAATTCTTTTCCACATCCCAATGCACGGTCCGCAGGCATTTGCTAAAACTAATCCACCGAATTTTGTTAGTGTACTTAGTTGACCATCTCTTTCGATTGTTGCGCGAACCTGTTCAGAACCAGGTGTAATAGTAAATTGGGATTTTGCTTTTAATCCATTTGCAAGAGCTTGTTGTGCTATATTTGCCGATCGATCAATATCTTCGTAACTGGAATTTGTGCAGCTTCCTATCAATGCAACTTTAATTTCATCAGGGTAATTATTTTCTTTTACTGCTACTTTCATTTTAGAAATTGGAACTGCAAGATCAGGTGTGAATGGACCATTGATATGAGGTTCAAGTTCGCTTAAATTAATTTCAATTACTTTATCAAAAAATTTTACGGGATTTTGTTCTACCTCTGGATCAGCCGAAAGAAAATCTTTTAAACTTCCCGCAAATTCTGCAACATCTTTTCTATCAGTCTTCATTAAATAATTTGCCATCTTTTCATCAAAAGGAAATATAGAAGTAGTTGCTCCAACTTCTGCCCCCATATTGCAGATAGTTCCTTTGCCTGTGCAGGATATTGATTTTGTTCCCTCACCAAAATATTCAATGATGGCACCAGTTCCTCCCTTAACAGTAAGTATTCCGGCAAGTTTAAGGATAACATCTTTTGCAGAAGTCCAGCCATTTAATTTGCCTGTTAAGTGAACTCCAATAATTTTTGGCCATTTTAATTCCCATGGCATCCCAGCCATAACATCAACAGCATCAGCACCGCCAACGCCAATAGCTATCATTCCAAGCCCACCGGCATTAGGTGTATGAGAATCAGTACCTATCATCATGCCACCGGGGAAAGCATAGTTTTCAAGTACAACCTGGTGAATTATTCCCGCTCCGGGTTTCCAAAAACCAATACTGTATTTCCGAGAGGTGGCTTCAAGAAAATCATATACTTCTTTATTCTCATCTTTTGCACGAAGTAAATCATCTGTTGAACCAACCTGTGCCTGAATAAGATGATCGCAATGTACAGTTGATGGAACCGCTGTGGTTTTTCTTCCTGCATGCATAAATTGAAGTAGAGCCATCTGAGCGGTTGCATCCTGCATTGCTACCCGGTCAGGTGCTAACTCAACATAATTCTTTCCTTTAACAAATTCTTTATTTGTATGCCTCCATACGTGTGAGTAAAGAATTTTTTCAGTTAAAGTTAGTGGTCTATCCAGAATTTTTTTTGTGTTCTGAATTTTGTCTTTTAGTGATTGATAAAGTTCTTTGATTCTATCTATATCCGCAGTCATTGTTGTCCTCTTTTTTCTTTGATTCAATATAAAAAAAGTTGGGAATAATTGCAGTACGGAATTGCGAGAACATCAGTTGTAGTTTATAAAAAAGATTGAAGAAAAAATTTTTAAAATTAAGATGAATTGGTAATCCTAATATTTTTTAGCATTCGATAATCTGAATCTTATCCATAAAGTTCAGTTTCTACAAGTTCGCAGATGATATGCGCAACAGTAATGTGTCCTTCTTGAATTCTTTGGGTGCTCTGCGATGGAATAACTATTGCAACATCCACTAATGGTTTGAGCCTGCCACCGCTGCCGCCAAGAAAGCCGATTACTTTAATTCCTTTTTGTTTTGCTGCTTCAACTGCTTTTAAAATGTTTGGAGAGTTACCGCTTGTTGATATTGCAATTAAAACATCACCATTAATTCCTAAACCTTCTACTGAGCGGGCAAATACATTTTCAAATCCAATATCATTTCCGCCAGCGGTTAAGTTAGAAGTGTCCGTGGTTAATGCAATTGCTGGTAAAGCAGGTCGTGTAAGATGATGACTTAATCTAATCATAAATTCGGCGGCAATATGCTGGCAATCGGCTGCACTGCCTCCATTACCACATAGTAAAAGTTTTTTCCCATTCCTAAATGATTGAATAATTAAATCAACTGAAGAAAGAATATCATCTAAACATTCTTTACTTATTTTCAATTTAGTTTCTGAGCTTTCGTTTAATGAATCGATAATAAATTTTTCTTTGTTCATTTCACATCTCAATTCTTTAGTTGGAGGTTAGATTGTATAAGAGAAATAATTTTATTGATCACAGTTTTACAACTTATCATTACAGAAAATTTATGATTGGACAATCATTTTTTGTTTACAATGAACTGCATTTGCAAATTCTGTTACCATATCCCAATTATTTTCATCTTCAAAATGGTTACCAATAACAATAATTTTTGCACCAGCTTCAACTTTTGATTGTGCTGTTTCAGCATCTCTAATTCCACCACCAACTATAACTGGTATATCACAAATTTCAGATACTGCTGTTATCATTTCTACTGGAACAGATAATTGGGCGCCTGAGCCTGCTTCAAGATAAATAAGCTTCATACCAATATACTGGGCTGCAAGTGCTGTGGCACTGGCAATTTCTGGTTTAGTACGAGGGATTGGTTTGCTGGCACTCATATATTCAGCAGCAGTATATCCACCCGATTCAATAAGCATATAACCAGTTGAAATTGGTTCAATTCCAAATCTTTTAATAATGGGTGCAGAAATTACATGTTTACCAATTAATTGATCAGCATTTCTACCACTAACCAGCGATAAATATAAAAGTGCATCGGCTTCTGGAAAAACATGACTTACGCTCCCCGGAAATATAATTGTTGGTTTGTTACATTCACTTTTAATAATACTTATGGTTCTGGACATATCCCCTTTCATCATCAGGCTGCCGCCAATTAAATAGCCATCTACTCCCGCATTATTATTGATGTTTAGAAATGCCGGAAATCTTCCTTCATCAACTTTATCAGGATCAATCAGGATTAGAAATGCAGCGCCCTTCTGGGAAATTGTTTCTAGTAAATAGTTATAGACTTTCATATTCGTCAATAAATTTTTGCAAAATATAGTTATTTTTACACAGTATAACAAAGAGTGCGGAGATACTGTATTTGAGTTTGGATTAAACAATTGAGAATAAAAGAGATTTTAAGTTATGAAGAAACAACTTAACCGAAAAGGAAAAATATATTCTTGGAATAATGGTTTAGTTTACTGTGATTTTAGTTGCGAACACGCGGTCTTTAGTAAACCGGAGGTAAGCGGAGCTTGCAGAAAAGAAATTTCCATCTGGTGCAAGCGAGTTAAAAAATATAATAACAAACACAATAAATGTTTAGTAGGCAACTAATTTCATTTCGAATTTAACCCTGCTTGTTAAGAATTATTTTTCTTCTTCTTCATTAAACTTTGTAAAGATTATTCGATAATCAGATTAATCATTTGCTTTTAATTAGCACTTCCAAACTTCTAAGGGATTTAGGATACTTTATAAGATGATAACAAGGTAAGTAAAACTATTTGGGCTTCACTAACGGAACAAATTAAATCGCAAATTGAAAAATAAAACTTAACACTCAGGTGTATTCAAATTATTACTTATATGAAAAGTAACTATTCGCGAAATATTTTTGATGAAAATGAATTTTTCGCATTTCGAATTTCGGATGATGGAAAAATTGTAAGATGCTGGCGTGGTAATAAAGATTTATCATTGATAAGAGAAAGAATCCAAAATAATTTTTACGATAACGAAGAAATAATTGATTATATTGCCACTCAAATTCTTAGTGATTTAAAATTATAATTTTTTTAATTGTGTCTTAAAATAACTTATCTAAAAACATCAATCCACAGTTATTAGTTTTTGTACCTTGACTTTTCTAATAAAAATACGATAATAGAGTAAGGTTTATTTAATCTTTTCAAATAGAACTTTGATGAAAATATTTAATTTCTTAACAATAATTTTAATCCTCTTAAATCCCATGGTTTCTAACAGCAATGGGAGGGGGAAGTTTGATTCAGTTGTACTTCAATTAAAGTGGTATAACCAATTTCAGTTTGCTGGCTATTATGCTGCTAAAGAAAAAGGATTTTACAAAGAAGAAGGATTAGATGTAATTATCCGAGAAGGCACTCCGGATAACAGAACCATTAGCAATGTTCTTACAGGTAAAGCCAATTTTGGTGTAGGTGATGCTGATGTACTTTATTCAAGATTAAAAGGAAATCCATTAGTAGTTCTAAGTGTAATTTTTCAGCACTCACCTTATGTACTTTTAGTTAATAATAAAGGGAATATAACTGAGCCTTCCGATTTAATCGGGAAAAAAGTGATGATTTCTGAAGAGCAAGGAACTGCCAATATAAAATCAATTTTTTTAGTAGAAGGAATACCATTAGATTCTATTCACTTTGTACCACAATCCTGGAATTTAAATGATCTGACAAGTGGAAAAGTAGACGCAATTTCTGCTTACATAACAAGCGAGTATGTTCAATTAAAAAAAATGGGATATAAACCAAAGGTGTTTTTTCCAGAAGATTATGGGGTGGACTTTTATGGCGATTTACTATTTACCACTGAACAAGAAATTAAAACTAATCCAGAAAGAGTTGAAGCCTTCCGACGTGCAAGCATAAAAGGCTGGACTTATGCGATGAACCATGTTGACGAAATGATTGAAATAATTTTAAGTATGAAAGGAACGAAAGAACATGGTATAACTCGGGAATTATTGCGGGAAGAAGCCGCACGGATACGTAAACTGATATTGCCAGAAATGATAGAGATTGGACATTTCAGTATTGATCGTTTTGAAAAAATAGCCGAAGTATTTAAATCTCTCGGAATGATAAAAGGTAATTATACTCTCGATGGATTTGTTTATGCTCCGGAAAAAGAATCGAGCAAGGAATGGCAGCAAATAATATTAATAACAATAATAATCTCGTTCTTTATTGTGTGTTTTACTGTTCTATGGATTTTGCAGCTAAAACGAGTTGTTAATAAAAGAACTATAGAACTAAAAAAGGAAATTGAACAACATAAAATAACTGAAGTATCTTTGTATCATGAAAGAGAGTTATTGCAAAGTCTTATGGATAACATTCCCGATACAATTTATTTTAAGGATAATAAAAGCCGGTTTATAAAAATAAATAAAGCTCAAGCAGAAACTTTAGGATTAGCAAATCCAGATGATGCAATATTAAAAACAGATTTTGATTTTTTTCCAAAAGAGCAGGCAAGTTTAGCTTTTGAAGATGAGAAGGAGCTTATTAAAAACCGCAAGCCGATGTTAGATAAAGTGGAAAAAATTAGGGTAAGCGATGGAACTTACAGGTATGTTTCCGCAACAAAAGTACCAATTCTTAATAAAAAAGGATTAGTAACTGGTTTGGTTGGAATTTCCAGAGATATTAGCAGTCGCAGAAATGTAGAAGAATCTTTGCGAGAAAGTGAAACTAAATACAGATCTCTTTTTGAAAATATAATAAATGCATTTGCTTACTTTAAAGTTTTGTTTGACGAAAACAAACAACCGGTAGATCTTATCTTTGTTGAAGTAAATAAAATTTATGAAAATATAACCGGCTTAAAACGTGAAAATATAATTAGTCTTTCCATTAGTAAATTTATGCCAATATCAAATATTGATTTACTTGGAATTTATAAAAAACTTGCTGAAAGTGGTGGGAGTACAAGTTTTGAATATTATTCAAATATTATGCGAAAGTGGATTTTTCTTACTGTTTATAGTGATAGGGAGGGCTTCTGCTCAACTTTATTTGAAGATATTACTGAAAGAAAAACAGCGGAAGAACAAATCTTAAATTCTGAAAGAAAATTTAGAACCTTGTTCGATAACTCCTCCGATGCAATTGTTTTAATATCCGAATTTAAATATCTGGATTGTAATGCCCAGGCATATGAAATGTATGGATGTTCCCGAGAACAATTGATTGGGAAATCTCCAATAGATTTTTCGCCGGAATTTCAGCTTAATGGCGGTTCTTCACAGGAACAAGCTTTAGAAAAAATGACTGCTGCTTTGAATGATCAAATGCAGCATTTTGAATGGATCCATTGTAAGTTGAATGGTGATTTATTTTTTGTAGAAGTAAATTTAAATAAGATTGAAATCAACGATAAAATTTTGTTGCAAGGAATTGTAAGAGATATTTCTGAACGGAAACGTGCCGAAGAATCATTAAAACAAAGGCAACTTGAATTTAGATCTCTTGCAGACAATCTACCGGACTTTGTTGCAAGGTACGATCGTCATTTACGCTACATTTATCTTAACAAACAAATGGAATTTTTTACAGGTATACCCAAAGAAGAGATGTTAGGAAAATCAGTTTTAGATCTCGGTATGCATGATAATTCTTTTCTTTTGTCTAAGCACGAAATTGATAGAGTATTTAGTTCCGGCAATATAAACACCTATGAATTTACATCTGTTGTAAGCGGAAAACCATGTCTGTTTGAATCGAGACTTATTCCGGAATTTGGTGTTGATAATACTGTTAAAACAGTACTGGCTATTACAAGGGATATAACTGAAAAGAAGCGATTTGAGGAAGTTCAGAATGCACTCTACAAAATTTCTGAATCAGTAAACGCAGCGGAAAATCTTCCCACCCTTTATAAAAGCATCCATGATACAATAAAGGAATTAATGATTGCTGATAATTTTTATATTGCAATTTATGATCCGCAAAATGATTTGGTGAGTTTTCCTTATTTTGTAGATGAATACGACACTACTCCTGATCCAGTAAAACCACGGCGAGGTTTAACTGAATTTGTTTTAAGAACTGGAAAGGAAATACTTGTTAATGACAAAGTTGACCTTGAATTGCGCGCTTTAGGTGAAGTTGAATTAATTGGTGAACCAACAAAAATCTGGATGGGGATTCCACTTAAACTAAGAGAAAAAACATTTGGAGTTTTAGTAATTCAGGATTATCATGATGAAAACGCTTATGGTGAAGAAGAAATACAAATCTTAACTTATGTTTCTGAACAGATTGCAATTGCAATTGATAAGAAAAGGTCAGAAGAAGAACTTGTTAGATATGCGGATGAACTAAAGGAATTAAATGCGTCAAAAGATAAATTCTTTTCAATCATCTCTCACGATCTAAGAAGCCCATTCCATGCCTTGCTTGGTATTACAGAATTAATTGCTGATGATGGTATGTCCATGGAAAAAGGAGAGATTATTAACTTCAATAAAGAAATCCATAAGGCATTAAAAAACCAATACCGGCTACTCGAAAATCTGCTTGAATGGTCAAGAATTCAAACCGGAAAATTGGAGTACCAGCCTGTAAAAGTTAATTTGTTTGAAAAGGTGAATGATGTAATAAATGTTTTAATGGGTAATGCAGTAAAAAAAGAAATTTCATTAATCAATAATGTAAGCAATGATGTAATTCTTAAAGCTGATCAAAATATGATTCAATCGATTCTTCAAAATTTAATATCAAATGCAATCAAATTTACAAACATCAAAGGGGAAATTAATATTAATGCAGTTGAACGACCTGGATTTGCAGAAATTTCCATCGCGGATAATGGAATTGGAATAGACAGCAAAGATTTAAACTTTTTATTTAGAATTGACGTTCAATATTCGAGGCTTGGTACCGCAAAGGAAAAAGGAACTGGATTGGGATTAGGTTTATGCAAGGAATTAGTTGAAAAACACGGCGGAAAAATATGGGCAGAAAGCAAATTGGGTTCTGGTACAACCTTTACTTTTACTGTACCACTTTTTAATCTAAGTTAAAAATAGTTTTTCTATTGAGGTTTTATGATTCGTATGGGTGATAAACGTGCAATACCATGGGAACTGATTTTAATATTTTCCTTACTTACTGTTATTATTTCTATTGCAGGAAAATTTTACTTCGCAAATTTAGAAAGGGATATTAAAAATGAAACGTACGAAGACTTAGCCGCTATATCACAAATAAAAGCAAATCAAATTGTCCATTGGCGGCAGGAGAGGTTAAGTGACGCCAAATTTATTTTTAATAACAGCTCCTTCAAACATCTAATCACTAAATATCTAAAAAATCCTACATCACATAGTATAAGTAAAGAGATAGCAATTTGGCTGCTACCAATGAAAAATAATCATGAGTATATTAAAATTATTCTTGTGGATACTACTGGAAAAAGCTATCCAATTTTTGATGATACTGGTTATTCTCTTTCTGAATTAGAAAGAACTTCGGTGCAAACATCCTTAACAAAGAATGAAATTATTACAATAGATTTGCACAAGAAATCAGATGGAAAAATAATCTTAGATAATGTTGTTCCTCTTTTATTAGATGAAAATAACAGAACAGAAATTTTGGGATGTTTAATTTTTGAAATTGATCCATATAAAGTACTTTTCCCATTAATTCAATCCTGGCTTACCAAAAGTAAAACTTCAGAAACATTATTAATCCGGCAAGAAGGTAGCGAGGTTATATATTTAAATGAACTTAGGCATAAAAGAAATACAGCACTAAATCTTAGGTTTCCTTTAAGTAAAATAGAATTGCCAGCTGCAAGAGCAATACTTGGTGATTCTGGCATTTTTGAAGGTTTGGATTACCGGGGCATTGCAGTTCTATCCCACATCAGCAAAATTCCAGGCACACCATGGTTTATGATTGCTAAAGTTGATACGAAAGAAATATATTCTCCGATTCGTGAAAAAGCGTTTATTGTTTCAATCTTTGTTGGTCTTTGTATTCTGCTAAGTGGTCTTAGTACTTTTTTTATCTGGAAAAACCAACAGCTTAAATATTACCGAAGACAATATGAAATAGAGATTGAGCGTCAGGCATTAATAAAACATTTCGATTACATGACGAAGTACGCAAATGATATAATTTGGCTAATGGATTTTAACGGTAAGTTTATTGATGTGAATGATAAAGCTGTTAAAGTTTATGGCTATTCTAAAGAAGAATTTTTAAAAATAAATATTAAGAGTTTTAGGCTGAAGGAAGAATTGCAGTTGGTTGAGCAACAAATGCAACTTGCTGATGAAAAGATGGGAATTGTTTTCGAAACCACTCATATTAAAAAAGACAATTCCAAATTTCCGGTTGAAGTTAGCACACGAGCTATTAAAATTGAGGACACAAAATATATTCAAAGTATAATCCGGGATATTACGGAAAGGAAACAAGCTGAGAGAAAAATTCTTCGATTGAACAGAGTTTATTCGGTGCTAAGCAACATTAACCAGGCTATTGTAAGAATAAGAGATAAACAAAAACTTATTGATGAGGCTTGCCGGATTGCAGTGGAAGACGGTTTATTTAAAATGGTTTGGATTGGAATTATTGATGAAAATTCCCACTCTATAAATATTGTTTCAAGTGCGGGTTATTCGGATGGTTACCTTTCTTTGATCCAAGGATTTTTTTATGGAAGCGATAATGAAATTAATCCAATGGTGTCTGCAATTAAAGAAGGAAAATATTATGTATGCAATAATATTGAAAAAAGCATAAATATAAGATCATGGCAGCTTGAATCATTGAAAAGAGGATACAAATCTGCAGCGACTTTTCCTATCAAAGTATTTAACTGTACTGTTGGATGTTATTGTTTATACTCAACTGAAGTAGAGTTTTTTGATGAAAATGAAATTAAACTTTTGGAGGAACTAGGTTCTGATATTTCTTATGCACTTGAATATTTAGAAAATGAAGAACAAAACAGATTAACACGTGAATCACTTGAAGAAAGTGAAGAAAAATATCGCCAGCTTGCAGAAACTGCTAATGATATAATTCTTGTACACGACTTTGAGGGAAGAATACTTTATTCGAATAAAAAAGGGGTGGAAATAAGCGGTTTTACTGAAGATGAATTTAAACAAAAAAAAATAATGGAGCTTATTCCTGTAGAGTATCATTTATTAATGAATAACCACCGGAACGATAGGCTTTCTGGCAATATGGAAACTTTTTTATATGAATGCGAAATAATTAGGAAAAATGGAGAAAGAATTCATTTAGAAGTTAATTCCTGTGTTATCATTAAAAATAATGAACCAAATAGCATTTTAATTTTAGCCCGCGATATTTCTGAAAGAAAATTGTTTGAGGAAAGTATTATAAAATCGGAATTGCAATTCCGTTCTGTGTGGGAAAATTCTTTTGATGCAATGCGTTTAACCGATGCTAATGGAAAACTTGTTTCTGTAAATGGAGCATTCTGCAAACTGTTTAAAATGCCGCAAGAAAATTTAGTTGGCAAGGATTTTAACATAGTATATATCCCAGAACCTGAAGTAGAATATATTTATAGTTATATGAAAAATTTTGCCGAAAGAAATGTAAAAGAAAAAATTGAGGCAGATCTTAAAATTTGGGAAGGAAGCAAAATTTGGGTCGAGTTATCCAATTCGTTTATCGAAATCAAGGATCAATCGGTAATGCTATTAAGTATTTTTAGAGATATTACCGATAGAAAAAAAGCTGAAGCTTTACTTATTGAGGCAAAAGAAAAAGCCGAAGTATTGAACAAGGTAAAATCAAACTTCCTTGCAAATATGAGTCACGAACTTAGAACACCGATGAGCGGAATACTGGGCTTTTCCGAAATGCTTTCAATAGAACTTGAAAATCCTTTGGATCGGGAGAAGGCGAGATTAATTTACGAAAGTGGCAAAAGGCTTACTGAAACACTAAATCAAATTCTCGATCTATCTGATATTGAGACTGACAAATTAATCCTGAATTTTGAAAACGCAAATGTGGTTAGCGTTATTCGTGAATCCTTAAATAAATTTAAATCGCTTGCTGAAAATAAAAATCTCAAACTTCTAACTAATTTTCAAAAAGATGAATTGTATGCAAAGTTGGATGTTAGAATGTTCAACAATGTTGTTACAAACTTATTAGATAATGCGATTAAATATACCAGAACCGGAGCTATTACTATTAAAACCTCTGAAGTTGAAATTGAAAACAATGCTTTTGCTCAAATTGATATAATTGATACCGGTATTGGGATCCCGGAAGAAAGTAAAAAATTAATTTTTGAATCATTCCGCCAAGTTAGTGAAGGATTAAATAGGCAATTTGAAGGCACTGGTTTAGGTTTAACAATTACAAAAAAAATTGTTGAACTTATGAATGGAAAAATATTTGTGGAAAGTAAAGTTGGAGTCGGCTCAACATTTACATTAATGTTTCCTTCAATTACTGAAGAAGAAAGGAGGAAATTATTATTAAAATCTGCTCCAATACAATTTGATGATTCGATAGGCAAATTAAATATAAAAACTGAGCTGCCAAACATACTTTATGTTGAAGATGATTCTGCATGCCAAACTGTAGTGCAAGTATATTTAAAAAACTTTTGCGATTTGCAGCTTACTACAAACGGTGAATCAGCATTGAATATGGTTAAAGAAAAAAAGTATGACCTGATATTGATGGATATAAACTTAGATGGAAAAATGGATGGATTGGAAACTACAAAAAGAATAAAAGAAATATCCTGTTACCAAAATACTCCAGTGGTTGCGGTTACGGCATATGCAACTTCAGGTGATAGAGAAAGGTTTATTTCCGGCGGATGTTCTCATTATTTATCCAAGCCTTTCGGAAAATCGGACTTAACTAATTTAATTTTACAACTGATTAAATGAATTAAATAGTACGTAATTACCCGATTAATAATGGAACTGATTATCGCTGTGCAGAAGCCAGGTTGTTATAACAAAAATCCTCGATCTAACATAATATAAATTCTAATTTTGATGGTCTATATAATTCAATCATCTACAGTATGAATTATCTTTAGAAAATTTTTAGACTACTCCAAATTAAAATTCTTGAATTAAAATTGGAATGTGATCGTATTTGATGGCATGATCAATATTAGTCAACAGAATTTTTTCATAAATAAAAACTGAATCCCTAATTCCAGTATTTTTTGATCAATTCGAATTTAACTCCAAATACTTCCAACCTATTAACCGAAAAGTAATTTAATCTTTCCGGTTAATATTGGTACAATGTTTGTCTGATAAGTTACCAGTTGAGGTGATTTAATGTTGAACAAAAACAATTTTTAGGTAAAACTGGTAAATGTTAGAACAAAAAAGGTAAAAGTTACAAGTAAAGACTCATACCTTACTGAATTTATTCAACATTGCTGATGGGTGTTATGAAAATGGGTTTTGAAAATATTAAACAAAATTTGGAAGGAGAAAATGGATAATACAATGTTATGGTCAAGTTTTAAAGTTACACCAACATCTGACCTTAAAAAACAAATAATAATGAATTATACAAATTTAGTTCACTATGTTATTCGTAAATCCAGGTTTAAGCCGGTAAATATTATTGATGAAAAAGATTATTTTCAATTTGGCATTGAAGGTTTAAGCGAAGCAATTGACCGGTTTGATCCGGATTATGGGACTAAATTTGAAACATATGCCATTCAGAGGATCAAAGGGAAAATAATTGACGAAATCAGAAAGGTTCAAATAAAACCAAGATGGAATAATAATGATGAAAATGAAATTGTCTATACAAACCTGTCATTAACTAATTCTGTTGATGGAGATGAAGGATTCCAGCTATGCGACATTATTCCTAATGATACAGAGTTACCAGATGAAACTTTAAATAAAAATGAATTTAAAAAGGAATTGGTTAAAGCCATTACGGAACTTGATAAAAGAGAAAAACTTGTTCTTACCTTATACTATTATGAGGACTTGAATTATAAGGAAATAGCTCAAATTCTTAATCTAACAGTTTCCAGAATATCTCAATTGCATTCTGGAATTATTCGTAAACTTCGTAGCTCTATAAAGAAAGAGTACTGTTAACAACTAATTTCTGTGGTCGGTAAATATAAATCCATAGGAAATTGAATTTTCATTTACGTATATTTTGTTAAGAATAAATGCTAAAAATGGATTAATGATTTTTTAGAAAAACCATTTTGGAAGAAAAAGACAAAATATTAGTAGTTGAAGATGAAGAAGATACCAGGTATATCCTTGATCGTCTTCTTAATAAAAATTCTTACGAAGTTAAAACCGCAAACAACGGGGAAGATGCTTTAAAAGCACTTAATGAGTTTATTCCAAAAGTAATTATTGCTGATTGGACAATGCCGGGTATTGATGGAATTGAACTTTGTAATATCATCAAGAAAGACGAAAGATATAAATTAATCTATTACATTCTTTTAACCGCAAGAGCCTCACTTAAGGATAGAGTAACCGGTCTTGATATTGGAGCTGATGAATTTTTAGTTAAACCGGTTGAAAACCAGGAATTGTTGGCACGAATCAGATCAGGAGTTCGAATCCATAAATTACAAAGCGAATTAACAAAGATTGAACATAACAGGGCTGTTATTGAAATGGCAACTACTATTGGTCATCAGATTAACAACCCATTAGGAAGTTTAATAATGGCTTTGAAAAATTTGGAACAGGAACTTGAGGTTAGTAAAAAAGAAAACCTGAAAGACGATTTCTACATTATAAACGAATCCATAGATAGAATTAAAAAATTTGTTGAGGCTCTGTCTAAACTGGAAAGCCCCGAAGTTGTGGCTTATATTAAAGATAGTAAGATGATAAAAATCAATTAGAATACAATTCCAGCTTTATAATCATTATTGTTAAAATATCCAACTTGGCTGATCCTGCACAAAACTAATCAACATCCTCCGAAATTTGTATTAATAAATCACCTTACGCTAAGAATTGTAATTGTCATATTTAGCGAAGCGAAATATCTCAAACCAGTTTGAAATCGAGGTGTCGGGATTCTTCACTCCATTCAGAATTACAATTTTGCGTAAAGTGATTTAATAATATTTTGTAAAAAAATTATTTTAGCTGAAGAATGTAATTATCTTTTAAATCATTTGGAAGAATGGAGACCTGAATTTGCTTCGATTCAAATTTGAATATTTGTTGAATGCTTTTGCCGGAAAGTAAAACTATTTCTTTGCCGATCCATTCGTTTGGTATTTCAAGTTTAATAGTTAATGGTTGATTGTAATAATCATTTGGCAAACCATCTGCAAGAGATATTTTTATTTTTACCGGAGAATCATACTTATCATTAACAAGCATTGCAATTGCATTTGCATTCTTCCTTTCAAGTGAATAAAGAACCACATCAGCCAGATGTGTGCACCAAATATCTCTGGACTTTATAGCTCTTAAATCATTTTCAAATTCAGGTAATTCATAATATCCCCATCCCGATTTGTTTCCTATAAAATGATAAGTTGAAATAAGCCATGCTCTTTTTTGAACTGCTTCATCTAAAAATGCAATTAACTCAGAAGTGTTATTAACACACGTTACATTTCCCTGAAAATCTACTGACTGCATTGTTAAACTTGGAAGAGCAAACCAATCTGCTGGCTGCGTTGAAGTGTCTGGCATAATATATGGATCGAGTACATTATCCAGTTCATCAAATCTTCTACCACAAAGAAATCCGGCATCTTTTAATGCAGTTCGTGTTTTAAGAAAAAATCCCCAACCGCCCGGATAAGCATATGCAACAGGTTTTACTCCAATTTCTATCATACTTTCATAACATTTCTTAAATGAAGCTAACGATTGTTCATAACTTAATTTGTCATGATTATCGTGTTTATGTCCGTGTCCAAAAAATCCAAATCCTTTGGGCAACAAATTATTCCGTACATAATTTAAATGAATTGAATCTGCCTGAACTTCAAAGGTTACCAAATCAAAATCCATCGTTAGACCATAATCCAAAATTAATTTTGTAACAGTGGCATTTATTTCAGCATTCCACCAACCATGATCTTCAGTAAGAGACATTGCTGCTTTATGATCATCGTACCATTTTGCAATACTTACCGGAATTTGTACTGAATATTCTTCCGAAGGTGCAAGCAAATCTTTATCGGATAGTTTACAGCCGGGTAAAGTTGTTATGAAGGATACCAGTATTACAACTACAAAAGATTTGAAATTTATTCTATTGCTGAATAAGCAGTTTATCTTCATTTAGAACTTTTGTCTTCCGGTCTTAGTCTATCAATAAGAGAAGGAATGATATTTATTTTAATAAGCAGAATAATTTCGCGTTGCATGGTTTCGTATTTTTCATAGCCGGTCAGGTAACGAATTCCAAGCACCCACCAAGGTAAATCCTTAAGAACCGGTATTCCGTTGCGGATTTTTACATTCTGTTCATAAAGCAAACTACCAACAACTGCTTCTTCATCATTGTACATTATCACTTCAGATGTTGCATTGGTTTTTTTAATTTCTGTACTTAGTGGATCTGGAAAAGCAATACTTCTTTCAACATTTAATTTAAGAAGTGCATAATCAAGAGTATCCAGACTGTAAATTTTTGGATAAACTTCTATTATAATTCCTGTTGGAAAAAAAGTATCCATTACATTTCCAGCAAAATCTCGCTGCTTAATGGAAAAATCGGAACCAACCTGCATTTTACCAGGCTGCCCATTCCTAACAGTTATGGATAGTTTGGAAACAACCTTTCCAAGATTTTCTTCCTCCAGTACCTTTAGAACTGCATTAGTGAAATAAGAAAATTTATCGGCGATAGTTCCTTCAATTTGGAGACTTAGATTATAATCCGGCCCACCAGAATTTTTTGGTGTTGGGGTTATCGAGCGGTAATCGGAACCCAAAACCATTCCGTGCTTGGAAAAAATAGCCTGCCAGTTAATTCCTCTCTCTTTCAATTCACCGGTGTTCACTTCAAACATCAAAGCGGAAACTTTTATTTGCTTTGCATTCAAAACCAGAGAATCTTCACGTACAGATATTGGTTCAATGTTTCTTTTTTCTGTTAAGATGTATGAACTATCTGTTTTTGTAATCTCAAAGTTATTTTTCTCAGAAAGCATTAAGAGTGCTTTTCGGTAAGCGATATTATTTATATCAATTCCAATTTGAGTGTTGTTGTTTAATTCGCTTACAATTCTTCTCTTTTCCACTTCGCGAATTATTTTATCAATCATATCCAGCGCGGAACCTAATGACGTTTGATTAGTAAAGGAAACAAATCGTTCTGCCGGATTATCTGCAATTAATTTCTTTTCAGTTATTGTTTGTGAATAGTTTTGAGTTGATAATAAAAGAAGTAGTAGCAGTAAGAACCATTTACCTGTTTTCATTTTATATTCCTGGTTTTGTTATTCTAAAGTCCAGCAAATAGCTTTTCAATATTATAACTTCCTAAAACAATAGTCAATTATTCAATCTACTTCTTTCCTTTCAGCGCATATTTGCTTAATTTCAACTTCAAAATTACATTAAAATATTATTGAAGGATATAAATAGATGAAGAATAGAATAGTGTTTTTTTTCTTTCTGCTAATTGCTATTCAAATATTTCCACAGGATTCCTCACAAACATTTCTATCCTTAAAATCAACTGGTGTAGAGGATTTTCTTAAAACAAATCCAACTTATGATGGAAGAGGAACAATCATATTTATTTTGGATACCGGCGTTGATATGGGAATTGAAGGCTTACAGAAAACTTCCACAAATGAAACAAAGGTTATTGATGTACGGGATTTTACAGGACAAGGTGATGTTAAACTTACCGAAGCTGAACTTGAAACGGAGAATGGAATTACCGTAGCAAAAGATGAGCAGCAGAAATTGTCTGTAAAAGGAATTAATAAACTGGAACTTAAAGCTGATGATAATAAATATTTCATCGGCAACTTTAATGAAGAACGGTTTAGAAATTCTAATGCCGGCATTAAGGATTTAAACGGAAACGGAAAGGAAGATGACAATTTTGTTGTAGTTGTTTTCCGAACAGCTATTGCTGGTGATACTAACTGGGTTGCTTACTTTGATTCAAATGCTGATGGCGATTTAAGCGACGAGAAGCCTATAAGAAATTATAATGAACATCAGGATACTTTTCAAATTCTAAATCCCAAACAGATTCCTTATTTAACTTTTGCTGTGAACATATTCCCTGATAAAAAATTGATAAGTGTATTTTTTGATGATGGTGGACATGGTTCTCACTGTGCTGGAATTGCTGCTGGTTACAAAATTGGTTCTCAAAATTTAAACGGAGTTGCCCCTGGTGCAAAAGTAATTGCTCTTAAATTAGGGGATAATACAAATTCCGGTGGTGCAACTGTAACCGGAAGTATGAAGAAAGCATATCTTTATGCCGATAAAATTTCCAAAGAAAGAAAAGAACCTTGTATTGTTAGCATGAGTTATGGTGTTGGTTCAGTAATAGAAGGGAATGCTGAGATGGAATTGTTCCTCGATGACTTACTGAAGAAGAATCCGTATTTATATGTTTGTGTTTCTAACGGAAATAATGGACCAGGTATTTCTACTACGGGTTTACCAGCATCTGCAAGATATGTTTTATCCTCTGGAGCTGTTTTAGCTGAGGAAGTTGGAAGAGATGACTATGGTTCTTCAGTAAAAGAAAATATTATTCTTCATTTTAGTTCACGTGGTGGCGAAGTTGCAAAACCGGATGTTTGTTCTCCCGGTGCCGCTACTTCAACAGTTACTAATTGGTCTGGCGGCGATAGAATGTGGGGAACAAGCATGGCTTCACCTTATTCAGCTGGGCTTGTATCGCTTATGTTAAGTGCAGCCAAACAAAAATATCCTGATGTAAAAATTCCATCACAATTGCTTTTTAAAGCGATTAAATATGGTGCAACTAAAATGGATGGATATAATATTCTCGATCAGGGTGCTGGTTACATCAATGCTCCAAATGCTTTTGTAATGATAGAAAAGTTTTTAAAGAATAAGGAAAATGAAAAATTTCAGGATTATAAAGTAAGTTCTTTCGCTCCAAATATGCCTAAGGGAAAAGCACAAAATCTTTATATAAGAAATGGCTCAACGCTTAGCGATAATGATGTTTTTCGATTTAATGTGTCAAGAGTAAATCCCGATGCTAAAGAAAAATTTTACAGAATTTATAACCTTGAAAGCAATAATGATTGGCTCATCCCGATTCAAAAGAAAACCTACATTAGAAATTCCCAGAATGCCACAGTTAATGTTAAGTTCGATAAAAATAAAATGAAAGAACCCGGTTTATACACCGGTAAAATTACAGCGTACAGAGATGATAAATCAAAATTCCCGGAATTTGAATGCATTGCTTCAGTTGTTATTCCTTACGAATTCAATTCATCAAACAATTACATGATGAGCTGGAATAATGAAAAGTTAATGCCTGGCAGACATAAAAGATATTTCTTAAATGTTCCTCCAGGTGCAGGTGTAATTACTATTAAAGTTAGCTCAGAAAAAACAAATTACACAAACGTTGTTTATCGTTTATTCAATCCAGATGGTGTAAATGTTTTTACTTCACCTTCACTGAACGCTGATAAAGAAGAAAATTCTATTATTAATAATAATTCTGATCTGAAGCCTGGCGTATATGAATTAGTTGTTCACGGGCATTTTCTTGCAACTGGTCAGTCAACATATAATTTGTCTGTTGAGTTTGGTGGAGTAAAAGCTGAGGATCAAAACGTAGTTATCCAACATACAATTGGTAAAATGAATGTCTTTAATTATTTCAACCAAATAAAAAATTATGATTTGAGTGGAAACCTATTGGGCTATCAAAAAGAATTTACCGTTAGCTTTAGCAATAGTGACAAATTCGTTTATTCATTTTTTATTCGAAAGGATGAAGAATCAAAAAAGTTCTCCATTTCAATGAGCAAAGAAGATTTTAATAAGTACACAGATTTTTCTGTGCTTATTTTTGATGAGAAGGGAAATGCAATTGAAAAGGATGGTTTAGATTATCCCGATGGCAGCATAGAAATTGCAAACACATTTGAGAATGCTGATAGCACAAAATTGAATCTTGTTATCGTTCCGGCTTTTGTTGATTTTCTTCAGGATGCCAAAGTGAAAATTGTTGAATCAACCTACTTGAAAAATTCGATAAGCTTCCCAGTTCAAAATGAAATGACAAATAAAGTTGAGCTTTATCCTACTATAGAAAAAACAATTGATTGTTTTATTCCGAAGCCGGGCTTTTATTTTCCTAATGACTCCAAGCCTTTTGGAATTATTTATTTCAAATCACCAAAGGCGGATAAGCAAGAATTTGAAATTCCATTTTTATTAAATGTTGAAGGAGATAATAAATGAGTGATTCCCAAGTGCCGAACAACAGCGCCGGCTTACCGGAAAATGCTTACAGAGAATTGAAACCAGGTGAAAACTATATCCCAATTATGCTTCCTGATAAAGTTTATCCGGAAATAAATGTCTGGAGTGTTTCCTGGGGATTGGTTATGGCAGCAGTTTTTTCAGCCGCCGCCGCATATCTTGGATTAAAAATCGGGCAAGTGTTCGAAGCTGCAATTCCTATTGCAATTATTGCTGTTGGTTTAGCAACAGTGTTTAAAAGGAAAAATGCTTTAGGTGAAAATGTAATTATCCAATCAATTGGAGCTGCTTCCGGAGTAATTGTTGCTGGAGCAATATTTACAATTCCCGCATTATATATTTTAAATTTACAAGTACAGTTCTACCAGATATTTCTTGCATCATTGTTCGGTGGATTTCTTGGGATTCTGTTTTTAATTCCATTCAGAAAATATTTTGTTCAGGAAATGCACGGAAAATTTCCGTTTCCGGAAGCAACCGCTACAACAGAGGTTTTAGTTGCCGGTGAAAAAGGAGGCAAGCAAGCGTTGGTTTTGGTTGCCAGTGGTATTATAGGTGGATTGTACGATTTTATTATTGCATCCTTCGGTTGGTGGAGTGAAGTTTTTACAACGCGTGTTCTTACCGTTGGAGAAAAACTTGCCGACAATTTCAAGTTAGTTTTTAGAATGAACATTGGTGCTGCTGTTATGGGATTGGGATATATCACTGGTTTAAAATATACTGCAATAATAGCTGCTGGTTCGTTTGTTTCCTGGTATCTGCTCATTCCTGTTTTTGCATATCTTGGCGGCGGGCAAACACAACCGCTTGGTGTAAATGTTCAGTTGCTGATTAACGATATGACTCCTGAGCAAATCTTTTCTAACTATGTTCGCCACATTGGTATTGGTGGAATTGCAATGGCAGGAATAATCGGAATCATCCGTTCATCCAAAATTGTTTCTTCAGCGTTTTCTCTTGCAATAAAAGAAATCTTTGGTGGAAAGCTTGAAGGAAATAATAATGTTCGTACTCAACGGGATCTTCCAATGAAAATAATTGTTGGCGGTATAATTTTTACAGCAGTTTTAATTTATATCTTTTTCATGGTTGGCGTTGTACATAATGTAACCCACGCTTTAGTTGGATTGGCGATTGTACTTGTAATTGCTTTCTTATTTACAACTGTAGCGGCAAATGCAATTGCAATTGTGGGAACAAACCCGGTTTCTGGAATGACTTTAATGACATTAATTCTTTCATCCATTGTTTTGGTATCGGTTGGTTTAACCGGCGAAGCTGGTATGATTTCAGCGCTTATAATCGGTGGAGTAGTATGTACAGCACTATCAATGGCTGGTGGATTTATCACAGATTTAAAAGTTGGTTATTGGCTCGGTTCATCTCCATACAAGCAAGAAACATTTAAATTTCTTGGAACCGTTGTAGCATCTGCTACAGTTGGCTGGGTGATTTTAGTATTGAATCAAACATATGGATTTACCGGAGATAAAGCATTGATTGCTCCACAAGCAAATGCTATGGCTGCTGTAATCAAACCTTTGATGTCTCAACAACCAGCGCCCTGGATGCTTTACATTGCTGGCGCTTTCATGGCACTTGTTCTAACAATGCTTAAAGTTCCTGCTCTTGCTTTTGCGCTTGGAATGTACATTCCCCTTGAACTGAACACACCGCTTTTGGTTGGTGGTTTAATTTCTCATTTTGTTTCTACAAGAAGTAAAGATGAAAAATTGAATAACGCTAGAAGAGAACGCGGTACATTAATAGCCTCCGGGTTTATAGCTGGTGGTGCTTTGATGGGAGTTGTTAGCGCAATGCTTCGCTTCTGGGATTTTAATTGGGTTCTACAAGAATGGCAGGCAACTCATGCTGCCGAGTTAATTGCATTAATGATGTTTGCACTCATCTGTGCTTATATGATCTGGGACTCACTGCGTGCTAAAGTAGAAGATTAATTTTAAACCTTTATTCCCCTCCTTTGTAAGGAGGGGATTAAGGGGTGGTAGAAACAAATAAATATAACTATGATGCTTATCTCAGAATCTCGGAAATATTTTCCATATCTGAAGAGTGGCAGGATTTATATGAATCACGCTGCTATAAGTCCACTTTCATCACCTGTAGTTGAGCAAATAAATAAATATTTGCACGTTAGAAGCGAAACCGATGTTGAAAACTTCCAGGATTATCTTGGACTTGTAACAGAGACAAAGAACAGAATCAGTGAATTAATTAATTCTTCATCCGATAGAATTGCTTTTGTGGATAATACTTCAAATGGATTAAACATTTTAGCGCAGGGATTGGATTGGAATCCCGGTGATAGGATTCTACTTAACGATGTAGAATTTCCTTCTAACATTTATCCGTTCCTGAATCTTAAACAGCAAGGTGTGGAAATTGATTTTGTGAAATCCAGGGATGGTTGTGTAACCTACGAGGATATTGAGTCGGCAGTTACTGCAAAAACAAAATTAATTTCTATCAGCTATGTTCAGTTTCTTTCCGGTTACCGTGCTGATTTAGAAAAGATTGGTGAGCTTTGCAGTAATAAAGGAATAATTTTTTGTGTTGATTCAATCCAGGCACTAGGTGCAATTACACTCGATGTAAAAAAGTACAAAATAGATTTTCTTGCCAACGGTACTCAAAAGTGGTTGATGGCTTTAGAAGGCTTGGGATTTATCTTTATTACCGAAGAACTACAAGAAAAAATTACTCCAAAGTATGTTGGATGGACTTCGGTTGCAGATGCGTGGAATTTATTGGATTACAAGCTTGTCCTAAAAAGAAATGCTGATCGGTTCCAAAACGGAACTTTGTCTGTTGTAGGAATAAATGCACTTAATGCGTCACTCAAATTTCTTCAATCATTTGGATATAAAAATATTGAAGAAACAATCCTTAACAACACAGATTATTTTTTAAGCTCATTGCTGGAAATTGGAATTACTCCTTTACTAAAAAATGCTGGTAGAAATAATTTATCAGCAATAGTTAGTTTCAAATCAGTAAAGGCAAAAGATATATTTGATAAACTTCTTGCACAAAATATTACCGCCGCAGTACGAGAAGGAATCGTAAGGTTTTCTCCGCATTTCTACAATTCGAAAGAAGAGATAGATAAGGTGATTGTTTGCCTTAGAAAAATTACTTAATCTTCTATGTGTTTGCTAAAAATAAAGTAGTAATATTTCTAATTGAATCGGAGAATGGAAGAATCGGTGAAAAGGAGAAGTTAATTAAACATCTAAATTCCCAGCTTCAAAATTTTACCATCAATAAATTATTTCAAGTATATATGTGTTTAAATCGAAAATTATATTTTGTTTTTATTTTCTTGATATCAGCCAATGTTCTTCTGGCTCAATATCAAAACGTTAGAATAAACAGTATAAAGACAAATGAACCGGAAGAAGTATCAATTGCAATCAATCCAACAAATCCTCTAAATCTTGCAGCAGGTGCAAATATAAATTTAAACTATCATTCAACGGATGGTGGATTAACCTGGCAGGAAGGAAGATTATCTTCTACATTTGGAGTGTGGGGTGATCCGTGTGTTACATTCGATCCTGATGGCAATCTTTACTTTGGGCATTTATCTACACCGCAAACAAACGGTTATTGGATAGACAGAATTGTTGTTCAAAAATCAACTGATGGTGGAACAACATATGATAATGGTGTTGGAATTGGTTACAGTCCTCCGCGGAAAGAACAGGATAAGGAATGGTTGATTGCGGATCATACAAACTCAATCTACCGCGGTAATCTTTATATGGCTTGGACAGAGTTTGATGAATACGGAAGTCCCGATCCGCGCGATAGTTCAAGAATTTTATTTTCATATTCTTCTGATCAAGGTTTAAGCTGGTCTCAACCAACTATCGTAAGCGACAGAAGTGGTGATTGCTTTGACGGCAATAATACCGATGAAGGTGCTGTTCCTGCAGTTGGTCCTAACGGCGAGGTTTATTTAAGCTGGGCGGGTCCGCTTGGAATTATGTTTGATAAATCAACTGATGGTGGACAAAGTTTTGGTAAAGATATTTTTGTATCCAATCAACCTGGCGGCTGGGCTTTTGATGTACCGGGTATTAATCGATGTAACGGTTTACCAGTAACAATATGCGATATTAGCAATTCTCCTTACAAAGGAAATATTTATATAAACTGGTCAGATCAAAGAAGCCGGTACAAGGACACAGATATTTTTCTAATAAAATCAACAGATGGCGGAAAGACCTGGAGTGATGTAAAAAAAGTAAATGGAGACAAAACTAATAGACATCAATTTTTTACTTGGGCAACCGTTGATCCTAAAACCGGCTATCTTTATATCGTTTATTATGATAGAAGAAACACTACCGATAATGCAACTGATGTATATATGGCAAAATCAATTGATGGTGGAGATACATTTACAGAAACAAAAATTAGCAGCAGTTCCTTTACTCCAGTTTCAAATATATTCTTTGGGGATTATACAAATATTGCAGCATATGATGGAAAAGTTTATCCAATCTGGATGAGAATGGATGGAATCAAATTAAGCATTTGGACAGCACTAATTGATGACAAGCAAACTGATGTAAAGCGGATCGGGAATGAATCGGTCCCTGAACTATTTCTTTTAAAGAATTATCCAAATCCTTTTAATCCATCCACTACAATACATTATTCAATTCCTGAACCTGGATTTGTTACTTTAACAGTTTTTGATCAACTTGGAAGAGAAATAAAAAATCTTGTTAATGAATTACAAACCGCCGGAATCCATTCTGTTAAATTTAACGCAACCTACCATTCGGCTGGATTACAAAGCGGGATTTATTTTTATAAGTTATCAGTCAATAATTCAAGTGGAAATATTTTAGTAAAAACAAATAAGATGATTTTACTGAAATAAATCTATATAATTCACCTCCACATTTAAAAGAGTTGTTTATGAAATTGAAAATAATTTCTATGTTTTTATTGTTGATTCCTGTTTTAGCATCAGCACAAGTTGTTACTTTAACTCCAGCTTTTGCTACAGAAAATGATTCAATTGTAATTACGGTAAATATAAAACTGGCAACAAATAAATCTCTTGTTGGATATACAGGTGATCTTTATACCCATACCGGTGTTAAAACAACTGTGGATGATTGGCAGCACGTAATTGGTAATTGGGGCGTTAATAGCGTACAACCAAAATTAAAAAGAATTGGTACCGACTTATACGAATTGGTAATTGGCAAGCCGAGGAAGTTTTATAACGTTACTAGTCCTACTGAAAAAATATTGCAGCTTAATTTCGTTTTCCGCAGTGCTGATGCAACAAAGCAAACCGAAAATATTTACGCAACTATTTACGAACCTGGTCTTAATCTTACAATTCTTTCTCCTCAGAGTTTTCCGTTCTTTGCTGATTTGAACGACACTATCACAGTGAAAGCCGTTGGAAGCAACTCAACTAATATCTATTTGTACTTAGATAATTCTTTAATTAATCAAACAATTGATGATACGCTCTCCTACAACATCATTGCAAATGAGTATGGTAAGAAATGGATTAAAATAGTTGCCCAGGATAATGGTGGAGAAACTAAAGCTGATTCTTTTTATTATGTTGTAAATCCACTGGTTCCAATTCAAGCTTTACCTGCAGGAATTGTAGATGGAATTAATTATATAAGTAACACATCAGTTACACTTTCTTTGTATGCTCCAAACAAGAAGTTCGTTTATATCATCGGCGATTTTAATGATTGGCAGATTGAACCATCCTACTATATGAATATGACTCCGGATCATTCGCGCTATTGGATTACCATTAATAATCTAACTCCACAGCAGGAATATGCGTTTCAATATTATGTTGATGGTGAAATAAAAATTCAGGACCCTTATTCGGAAAAAATTCTTGACCCCTGGAACGATCAATATATTTTATCTTCTACATATCCAAATTTGAAACCATATCCAATCGTAGGAAAGACTGAAGGAATTGTTGGCGTGCTTCAAACTGCTCAAGCACCGTATCAATGGCAGGTAACAAATTACACACGTCCGGAAAATACTGATCTCGTTGTTTATGAATTGCTTCTGCGTGATTTTGTGGCAACACACGATTATAAAACTTTAAAGGATACTCTCAGCTATCTTAAGCGGCTTGGAATAAATGCTATTGAATTAATGCCTGTAAGTGAGTTTGAAGGAAATGAAAGCTGGGGTTATAATTCGATGATGCATATGGCGCCGGATAAATATTATGGACCAAAAAATGATTTGAAAGCATTTATAGATGCAGCTCATCAAAATGGAATTGCAGTAATTCTGGATGTTGTATTAAATCATACTTACGGATTAAATCCACTTGTAAGATTATATTGGAATGCACAACTGAATCGTCCTGCGGCAAATAATCCTTGGTTCAATCAGGTATCACCAAATCCGGTTTACAGTTGGGGTTCTGATTTTAATCATCAAAGTACAGCTACACAGTATTATGTTGATCGTGTAACTTCTTTTTGGCTTAATGAATATAAAGTAGATGGGTATAGGTTTGATTTTACAAAAGGATTTACAAATACTCCGGGTGATGGTTCAGCAAGAGATAATAGCAGGATTGCTATTCTTAAAAGAATGGCAGATAAAATCTGGCAGGTCGATTCTAAGGCTTATGTAATCCTGGAGCATTTTGCAGATAACAGTGAAGAGATTGAACTTACAAATTATGGAATGATGGTTTGGGGAAATTCAAATTATAATTACAGTGAAGCATCCATGGGATACAATGATGGTAATAAATCGGATTTCACTTGGGGCTCTTATAAAGCACGAAGTTTTCAAAAGCCGGGTTTGGTTACTTATATGGAAAGCCACGATGAGGAAAGATTAATGTTCAAAAATATAAAATTCGGAAACATAAATGGAAGTTATACAATTAAAGATACCAGCCAGGCGCTTAACAGAATTAAATTAAATGCGGCTTTCTTTTTAACAATTCCTGGTCCAAAAATGATCTGGCAGTTTGAAGAGCTTGGCTATGATTATTCAATCGATTACAATGGACGCGTTGGCAATAAACCAATTAGGTGGGATTATCAAATCCAACCTAGGCGACAGAAACTTTACAAAGTAATGGAAGCATTAATTAAGCTCCGCGATAATGAAGCATTCCGCTCCTCGAATTATTTTACTTCATTCGGTGGTGCGGTTAAGAGTATTCATATAAATAATTCATCAATGAATGTAACGGTGATAGGTAATTTTGATGTAATAAACAGGAGTATTAATCCGTCATTCCAGAGTACAGGAAACTGGTACGATTATTTTAGTGGTGCAAGCGTAAATGTTTCTGATCCGCAAGCTACTATTTCGCTTCAACCGGGAGAATTCCACATTTACACAAGTGTACAACTTCCAACTCCGGAAACAGATATTTTAAATGATGTTGATGATCAGCGCGATGTAACAATTAAAAACTTTGCGCTTGAACAGAATTATCCAAATCCATTCAATCCAGTAACAAACATTTCTTATATGATAAAACAGCCATCGAATGTAACGTTGAAGATTTACAATCTGGTTGGTGAGGAAATTAAAAATTTAGTTGATGCAAACCAGAATGTTGGCAAATACCAAGTTACCTGGAATGGAAAAGATAATTACGGTGGTGATGTTAGCAGTGGAATTTATTTATATAGATTGACCGCCGCATCATCCGGTAAGATTTTTACAGATGCAAAGAAATTAGTTTTTCTGAAATAAAAAGGAATGATGTAATAGTGAAAAGATATTCTTGAAACAAAGGATTATTCCACGGTTCCGGAATTCTGTAATTCGATTTTAATGATATCGTTTTGTAAGCTCTGCAAGTAATACTGCCGAAGCACTTGCAACGTTTAAAGATTCTGCTTTGCCGATCCTTGGGATTGTAATTTTATCATCAATCAGATTTTGAATTTCCAACGAGGGACCATCTGCCTCATTCGAAAAAATAATAATACTCTTTTTGTCCAACTGAAATTCGAAAATATTTTTTCCTTTCATATCCGCACAAAGAATTGAATAACCTTTTTGTTTCAACTCCCGCAAAGTTAAAATTAAATTATTCACTTCGGAAATCTCTAAATGGAATATTGATCCCATACTGGCACGCAGAACTTTTGGATTATATAATTCAACGCAATTCTCACCAATAATTACTTCCTTGATACCAAACCAATCGCAGTTACGGAGTATAGTTCCAGCATTACCTGGATCAGAAACATTTTCAAGCGCTATAATTAATTCTGAATGTCCAAACGATTTTTGATCAATATTTTTTTTGTTGAAAACTGCAGCTATACCTTGCGGATGTTGGGTTTCACTAAGTTTTTCAAAGTCCTGGTTTTTCAATATTTCCAATCTAACTTTAGTCTGAAGTAATTCTTCATATATTGACTGACTGTTTCCAACAATCGCACTTGACAAAAATATAATTTCACAATTGTTGTTGCTTTGAAGACCTTCCTCTATAATTCTTTTTCCTTCAACGATAAATTTATTTTCTTCTCTCCTTTTCTTTTTTTGAAGAAGCGATTGATAATATTTCATTTCATTATTTGTTAACATTTACCAGTAGATCCTTAAACTAATTTAGAATACAGCTTAATTTAACTCCATCAAAAATAAAATGAATTAAACCGAAGTCCAATTAGAATAAGTAATTTTATTAAAAATTCAACCAAAATATTTTTGGAGCAATTCTTATTTGTAAAATTTGCTTAGCGTTAGAAAAAATGGTAAATTTTCTTCCCGAAAATGCTGGCTTAGCTCAGTTGGTAGAGCAGCTGATTTGTAATCAGCAGGTCGCGGGTTCGAGTCCCATAGCCAGCTCTATAAAAGTCTTAAAACAATCTGTTTTGAGGCTTTTTATTTTGTAGCATTTTATAGTTGACCTGCTAATCATTATAATTTAGTACCTACTTTTGTACCCACTTTAAAAGAACTGATTCTTTAAAAGGAAAAAGCCAGTTAAATGAAAAGTATAGGGATAATCTTAACCCTAAAATTTTAACCGGCTTTTTCAATTCACATATTTTTTTTGCTGCTAAAGATTATTTTATACTTTTCACCCGCAAGATAATTTTAAAATTCCACTAAGTCAATTAATATTTTCAAGATAGCGAAACGAAATAGGACTAAATTCTAATAAAAAAGGGTCAAGTTTTGGGAGTCTAACAGCCCCGTTAATAGATACTCTTAGGAGTACCTTAACACCTTAATATCTATTAATAATAATTATATAATAATAATATATAAGAAAAACAAAGGAATTAGATGAACAGTTGTTAAGGTAATAACAATCTTAATAATACCTTAATACCTTAACAACTAAACTAATTTTAGAAAAGAAAAATTGATTGTAAGATAAAAGGAATGGATTGATTAAAATAACACTTGAATTTCTTTATTAGAGGAACTAAGAAAGGTTTTCGTTATTGAAGCATAGAAAAGTATTGAGTTATATTTAATGTACTACCTTAAGCCTATAACACTTAGCTTTCTTTTTGTTCTTAGGGTTTTCCAAATATGTTTCTTCAATCTTTTCTTTCTGAATAAGATTAGAAATTATTTCATCTAATTCTTTTGCTTTGTAACCCGCATTATTTAATAAGTCCGATCTGCTTAATTGGCCACTTCTATTTTTGATTATTCTTATAACGTGATCTTGTTTCCTAGTGAATTCATCTTGCTTTAATTCACTATTTAAAAGCTTTTCTATATTTGGTTTGAAAAGGCACTCACTTAGATTAATCGCATCTTGAACATTATCTTTTGAAATTGTAAAACTCTTATCAGATAATGCAATAAGACCGGCAAATTTTAACGTGTGAATAAGCAATCTTGCCTTAAAGGAAACTTCGTTTTCATTATCCGAATTTAATAGTTCTTTATAACTTTGAATGTCATATAAAATAAATATTTCAGCAGCATCCTTAGAAATTTCAAGAGGTTTTTCTTCAGATATATTAACCAGGAAATCAAATATTCCCCTGGTGTCAATATAATTTTCCGATCGTTTAGTAAGTTCCTTTAACTTTAAAAGTGGAATATATTCTTTATCTGGTATATTCCTTATTACATAAAGAAACCTTGCAAAGAAACCGCTTCTTAAATCGGTTTCACTACTAAACTCTTGTACCCAATCGATTGTGCTTGCTGCTAATATTGAAAGATAAGGCCGTTCTAAAATTGTATTTTCTTTTGTAACTCTGCTTACTTCATACCATTCAGGAACATCAAATAAATTTGTAAAAAATTGTTTTCCATCCGCATTATAACTTTTATTAAATTGACTAAGGAATGAACCGAATTCACTATGTATTAAAAGACCTCTTTTAGAAACCGATAAAATATTACACAAACTTTCAATAGTTGCATCTTGAGGTATTAAATTATATTCCCTAGTAGGTTTTGGAATGGTGATCTTCTTTTTATTTTCCTTCAAATCGGAAATTTCTTTTTCATATTCATCAAATCTTTTCTTAAAATCTGAATAAGATTTATTTTCAATTCTCTGCAGTTCCTCTTTACAATAATTTATTGCAGTGGTCTTTTTCATTATTGTGGATTTGCCAATTAATATAACCCACGTATTTAAATAAACTCTTATTGATTTAGTAATATCAAAAAAAACATTTTTGCCAACAGCTCCGCTTAATGCTGCTAAAGTGCCTGCTAATAAATACTCCGTTGGACTGATAGAAATTGAATCAAGATATTCCACCATTCTTTTAAAGTTAGATGAATGTAATTTGTTAATATCAAATCTAATTTCAGAATCTTTCGATTGATTCAATTTTTCTATATTAACTTTATCACTTGAAAGCATATCTTCAATTTTTCCCACTGAATAACTCCGTTAAATCTTTATGGATTTTTAATTTTATTGCTTTTACTGGTTTATTGAGTAAAGAAGAAATTTCTTCTAATGCTTTATTTCCAGCTTCGTCATTATCTAATGCTAAGTACAAATCATAGTTCTTTAATAAATCAATCTGATTTTTAGGAAAGTTAGAAACGCCTGCTATAGCTATTGAATTGATTTTATTTTGCTGTGAAATAATACAATCGAATTCACCCTCAGTTATAACTAAAGATTCAAAAGGTTTTATTGAAGAAAGTAGATCAATATTATAAAATCGTTTTGGTGTTAGTGCTAAACTCCAATTATTACAACCTATATATTTCCCTATCTTTTCCGGTTTTGATTGCCCTTCAAAAAAATAACGTCCTCTTAAATAAACTATTTCATTATTCTCTATGTATGGGATAATTATTCTATGCTTTGTAAATAGGAAATACTTTTTAGAGAAAAGACCGGAAATAATAATTTCATCTCTACTGAAATTATTTTTTAAATATTCTATCAGTTCCTTTACACTATGGATTGTAAATAATTTAAAATGTTTAATGCTTGCTTCATTTAAACCGCGTTCCTTTGATGTTAAATATTTATGCGCTCTTTCTTCAAATCCAATAGTATTAGAAAAATTAAAAATCGCTGTAAAGACTTTTTTTTGGATCTCTTTTCTTTTCTGAAGTATTTCACGTATTGCCAAAACTTCAGAATCATTTCTACTAATCTGATTTTCACATTCAAGTATTGAAGCCCTTTCTTCAAAAAACTCTTTTTCACTTTTCAAGAGTTTATAATTTTCTTTTGCTTCAGGTACTTTTTTAAAATCATTTTTTGTATGGATAATATTTTGATCTGAATTTATACCACAAATTGAAGCAAGTTCTTTTATAGCTTGTTTTTTATCTGTGTTATGATAATCCGCGTAAAAAGTTATAATATCCCCACCCTTATTAGTTGCATAACAATAGAAGGAATTTGAACTAGGATAAATTTTTAATGAAGGTGTCTTTTCTGTTTTATAGATACTAAATATAAAATTTCCCGTATGGATTTTAATACCTAACCGATCTAACAAATAAAGGAAAGTCAACCTATATTTTATTTCTTCTATCTGATTATACATTTATCAAGTATTTTATTTTTTCTTCAGTAGTCATTTGACCTACTTCAATAGCAGTTTCCATTTTATGTTGCAACGCTTCCCTAGTCATTTCAACTATTTCAAAAACAGTTTTAAGAAATACCCGATCTATCAATTCGATATTTTCATTATTGATTTTTGATGAAATATCCTTCAACACTATTTCCATTTGAGGACAAAAGCTATATAAAGAATTTACAATTTCATTATAGTTTAGTTTTTCCATTTTAAGACCTCACATTATTTTTTATTTAATATTTAAATTTCCGCTTAATATTATCAGCGAATCTTTTCTCAAATGCTTTTATAAAAGTATCTTCTAGTGTTTTCCTTGCGATGTTCTCTCCGCTTTTTGCACCAATAAGACTTATAACGCTTAATCCAAATAATTTTGCAATTCGTTCTTTGCCTGCTGCATTCTTTTCACTGGTTCGGATAAAAACCTGCTCATTACCTTTTACTTGTTGAATAAACGAAGCACGCTCAGGTGATCTGAATAATTGCCTCTTTCCTCTAACAACTGTAGCTTTAACACCTGAGCTTGCTTTACCAGTCTTGCCCTTCTTAGTTCTGCCTGGTTTACCAAACTGCTCAGCCTTAAAATGAATCAAACCAGATCCTCCACCCTTTATTTTGACAATAACAAACGGTTTTCCATCAACCGCCTTTGATACTATTTCAAAATGCTCATCAAGTTTTGTCTTAGTAAAACTAAAATGTTCTCTAATCTTGGATGACATTTTACTTACTGCAGTTGTAGCAGCCCTGTTTAATGCTTCTATGCTAGCCTCTTTCAAATCTTTACCCAATATTTCTAAACTATATCTAGCCATTTTAGACCTCCATTATTTTTTGATTGATTGATGAATTATTACCCAGCAAATCAACAGCGATCCGCAAAGAACTATTAACCAGATGAGAATAAATTTCAGTTGTTTTGGCTGAAGAATGACCGGCAAGCTTCCCAATTACAAAAAGAGAAACATTTTTATTAACCAGGTTTGAACAAAACGAATGACGCAAGCTGTGAAGGTGTAGCTGTGGATTTAGTCCCGATATTCTAACACATTTCTTAAATTGTTTTGATACATAATCAACAGTTAAAGGAACATCTGAAGCTATCCTATAAAAAACAAATTGATTAAAATTAAGGTGGTGAATCTTAGGAATTCTTTTAACCAGAATATTGAAAGCAAAATCATTCAAGGGAATGATTCTTTCTTTCTTGGACTTGGTGGAATAGTTTTCTTTGTTCCGAATGTGTATAATTCTATTAGTCAAATCTATATCGGAGAGCTGAAGGTTAGTAGCTTCGCCACATCTTAATCCAGTATAAAAAAGCAAGGTGTAAAAATCTTTCAAGAGAAAATTATCAACAAACGAAATGAATAAATTAAATTCATCTTCAGTTAAGAACGTTGGCAGATTTCTTTTTGCTTTTGGTTGTTTAAAACAAAATGGATTTTTCAAAATCAAGTCCCATTCAATAAACTGATTGAAGATTGCTTTTAAAATCCTATAACATAAAAGCCCTTGATATTCCTTCCCCCGTTCAAAGAATGAATTAATAAATCTTTGTGCTATCTGCTTAGTAATAAAATGAAGTGGTAAATCTTGAATTAAAAATTTTTGAAAATACTTTTGTACCGAACTAATATTTCTTTGATAAGACTTTGATTTGGCAGGTAGTACATTAGTATTATATTGCTGAAATGCTGCTAATAAAGTAACCTTCAGCTTTTCAGTTTTAATAACTTTTATAAACTCAATAATACTATCTAAATCATATCCGTTCATTTAACCACCATAATAAAAAAAGTCCTCCAAAGTGGTGGGAAACTTCAGAGGACTTATCAGCAGCAAGGAAAAATATTTTATAAAAATTAAATGTCAATTCTAAAGTCCCACCTTATTACTGCTGGTAGAAATTTAGAAAGGATTATCTGGGATTAGAAATTATTGTAAAAGGATTATCTGAGATTAAGTGGAATTATCTTTTTCTCTCAAATTCTTTTAATGCTTTTTTATTGTTTTTATCTCTACTAATATATTTAACTAATGTTTTTACAACTGTATACTTACTTCCTTCTATTTCTGTATATCCCTCATTTATTATTTTTTGCACCATCTCATTCGCTATATATTTTCGATCTTGATTTGTTAAATCATATCCTTTTATTAATTCATTATATTTTTCTGTTAATAAACCTCTATATACTACTTTATCTTTATTTATTAATTCATCTTTAGGTTCTAATAGTAAGTTATCATTATCAGTTATATTTTCTGATATTACCTCCTCTGGTTCATTATTACTAATATTTCTTTTAATAATTTGAAGGGACTCTTTTATCATTCTCAAATAACCATCGTAACGCGTAGCATCCTTTTTTCTAATTTGACTAGGATTATTATTAAAGGAATTTTGTTCTATGATTGGGATAGACAACCTTCCAACAGCTTGATTAGAATTATTAAATTCTTTTCTTCCATCTTTCCTATTTTTCAGTTTAAGGGATATTCTTTCTATCAAATCTTCAAAGAAATCTTTATTAAATGTCAGATCAATCTTTTCCTTGTCCAGGTAACCATATAAATATTTTATATCGCTATCGGTTAAACCGTCAAAATATTTATTATTATCCACCTAACCACCTTTTATTTTCTTGCTGCTTTTAAGATAGTTGTTAAGATGCTATTAAGATTATAAAAACCTTAACAACTCCACAAGTAAAAATTGGTAATTTACATTAAAAAAGCAATAAGTTATTACCAAAATAGAGTTGTTAAGGTATTAAGGTAGTTTCCCTATGCCTTTTTCTTAATTTCACCTATTATAGGCATAACCTTATAAATTATATTTCCTCAAGGACTAACAATAAAAGCTTATCTATTCTTTCTTTAAGATTTTCAAGGTTATCAATTACAGCTTGCATTGAATCAGAAAAATTCATTATTTTTTCTTCAAATACACTTCTTGTAAAATTATCACATTCCCCCCTTAGATAATCGTTCAAGTCCGGTAATATATCTAAAGAGCACCACACGTTAATAATACCCGTAACTTTTCTGAGTTCTTCATAAAAATAAATTTGGCCTAGATCACCTGGTTTAATTTTTTCTAAAGAATCAATTTCATTAATGTCCATAATTTTTCCTTTTGAATCGGATTCAAAAAAAGAATCTTTAAGACCGTTTTTACCCTGGACAATTAACAGACTTTCATCTTTTTTAATTTTTTGTCTGTTTAAAGTTTTTCTTAATTCACAATCTACATTTAAGTTATCCCCTTGTAAAATATTATTTTCCATTTTGTGCCTCATTTAATTTAGTTTAGTTATTATAATTGGTTAAATATTGCTCTAGTGTTTCTTTAAATTCCTTATATGCAAACCATACTCCGCTTGCTATTTTTGAATCTTTAGCTCCACTTTGATTAATTACACTCATAACTCCCTCAATTGTAACCTCTAAAATTGATAGCTTTATTTCTATGCTATCAACAAAATCCAATTTTGAAGGTAGTTCTTTCATTGTTTCCATTTTAGACCTCCATTATTTTTTGATCGATTGATAAATTATTTCCTAGCAAATCAACAGCGATCCGTAAAGAACTATTAACCATATGGGAATAAATTTCAGTTGTTTTACTAGAACTATGACCGGCAAGCTGTTGAACTGTAAAAAGAGAAACATTTTTATTAACCAGGTTTGAACAAAACGAATGCCTTAAACTGTGTAAATGTAGCTGTGGATTTAGTCCCGATATTCTAACACATTTCTTAAATTGTTTTGATACATAATCAACAGTTAAAGGAACATCGGAAGATATCCTATAAAAAACATATTGATTAAAATTAAGGTGGTGAATCTTAGGAATTTTTTTAAGAAAGATACTAAAAATAATTTCATTCAAGGGAATGATTCTTTCTTTCCTGGACTTGGTGGAAAAGTTTTCTTTATTCCGAATATGTAAAATCCGATTAGTCAAATCGATATCGGAGAGCTGAAGGTTAATAGCTTCGCCACATCTTAATCCAGTATAAAAAAGCAAGGTGTAAAAATCTTTCAAGAGAGGATTATCAACAAACGAAATGAATAAATTAAATTCATCTTCCGTTAAGAACGTTGGCAAATTTCTTTTTGCTTTTGGTGGTTTAAATTTCTTGAATGGATTGTATTCTATATATCCCCAGCATTCAGCATTATTAAACGCTGCTTTCAATGTACGATAATATAATGAAGCTCCGCTTTCCGATCTTTGAAAAGTGATTGAAATAAATTTCTCTATTATTCTTTTATCAATTTTTTGTAGTTCAATATTTCCAATAAAATCAATTAACATTTTTAATGATAGCTTGATAGACCGAATATAAGCCTTACTTTTTACCATTGAAATAGACTCTACATATTCATCTTGAAATGTTTTTAGATGAATTACTGGTTTCAACTTTTTTTTAGTGATCTTATTCTCAAATTCATTGAGGAATTTTAAAGCATCATTTTTATAAATTGCTTTTGTGGAAATCTTAGTTCTTTTTTCACCGTTCAAATAGATAACCTGGTAATAAGGGGAAAGCTTATTTTTGATTAGATACATATAAAAAACTCCCGAATCAGTACCCGAAAGTGTACCTATAAAATAAAATTGCTTTTATTTCAGGTTAAAAAGCAGGTTTCCCCGTTTATTTGTAATCAGCAGGTCGCGGGTTCGAGTCCCATAGCCAGCTCTATAAAAGCCTTAAAATATTGAATTTTAGGGCTTTTTTATTCTTCACACTCAAAGATTCCTGCTGACTTGCTATTACAAAATGTATGGACTTTGTATGGAGTTTGTAAGGCTCTCCACTATTATTTAATTATTATTAAGAACAGAATAAAAATTTGATTATATCTGGAATTGAATTTAGTATCTTAATTTTTATAAATCAATCTTCTGGCAATTTCAATCTCAATGAATGTAACATTATAAGTCTATTCGTATAGATGCTGTGGGCAGAAAGGGAAGCATGTTTACACGCCTGCCAGTTTTTCTCTCAAGATAAAATAAGTTCTTCCTGTCATATACATTTATTATGCTGAAGCTTAATGACAGATCAGAAAAAAATAATCTGAATTTTTTCGATACGCTGAGATCGAGCCTGTGATAATATGGAAGCCTGCCCAGATTTTTATCAGCCAGTATTGTAAATGGTTCATAGTTTTCAAGAATGAACCACATCGAGAAGAGATCTTTGAAATAAAGCTTGTCATAGAATCCTTCTATCTGAGTAAACGGCTGACCAGTGCTGAGCGTCCATATTGCACTTGCATTCCACCTGCTGCCAAGATCATAGCTTAAATTAACTGTAACCTGGTGGCGTGAATCATACCGTGGATAATAAATCCAGTTATTAAGATTTTTATATGCCCAGCTTAACGTGTACGAAACAGTTGCGTTAATTTTTTGATCAAGATAGTTGAGCATAAATTCCCAGCCGTATGATTCCCCGCTTATGCTTACAAGGTCCGGATCTTCTGCATCAACTTTATCTTTATTTAGCTCGGTAATGTTGTGGAGTAATTTGTAATAACCCTCAATATTCAGCATCAGGTTTTCTGTTATGTTGATGTCTGCACCTATTACATAATGCACTGCCGATGGCGTGCGAAGATAATCGGGAACAATAATCCAAGGCTCGAATAATGAGATAATATCATTGTCATCAGAGAGTGTTACCATTTCCTGCGAGTAAATTCCCCATGCTGCTTTAAGTGATATTAGAGGATTCATATTGTACTTAATGCTTACACGCGGCTCAAACAGAGTCTTATTATTCACAGCAAGCGAAGCAGCATTTATTCTTGTCCCTGCATCGGCAATAAATTTATCGAATCTCAGCAGCCTGTACTTTCCATAAATAGAAATGTTCGCACCAAAATCCGAAATGTTTGTCTTTGCATTTCTCAAATTAACAAAGCTGTATTCGGAGTTAAATGATTTAACAGAATAACCAACACGCAGCTCATCACGGCTATCGTAAATATAATTGAAGTCCATCTTCAATGTTATATCATCAACTTTGTTGCGGCGTGGAAGTGCGCTGCTCTCATTGGGTAACACTTCTGCCCTGAAATTGCTGTATGATAAAGTAAGTTCAGAGTAAAGCGGACTTTCCCAAGCTTGAAACCATGTTGCGCCAAAAAGATTGTTCGACCAGCTAAAATCTTCCCGCAGCTTGTTTTCATTCTTTAGCTTATCTCCGCTGTTAAATCCGAACAGCGATACTTTTGTTATTCTCTTCTCATCGGTTGTTACATAGTTAGCTTTGAATGAAAGATCGTGAAAATCGAATGGAGCATCTTTATAGTTAAGGAATTTTTTAAGCACGTTATCAAATAAACTTTTTCTCCCTGTTATTATGAAAGATCCATTCGGGATTGGACCTTCAACAGAAGCTTTGCCTGTAAGAAAGCTTAAGTTGGCAGAACCAGCAAACCTGTTTCGGTTACCGTTTTTTGTTACAAGATTAAGTACCGATGATAACCTGTCCCCAAACTCGGCTGTATAGCCGCCTTTGTAAAACTCAACTACGTTAATCATTTCGGGATCAATTACGCTGAATAATCCCATTGCATGAAAAGGATTATAAACTGAAACACCGTTAAGTAGAATCAGGTTCTGATCACTTGAACCACCGCGTACATAATATCTTGCAGAAACATCTCCGGAAGATTTTACACCTGGCAGTAATTGCAGTGAACGCATAATGTCAGTTTCCACACTTTTAGGCAAAAGCTCAAGCTCTTTAATTGTTATTCGCTGCAGACCAATGTCCGTTTCCTTTTGTCGGGAGATTCTTTTACCTATGGTTTCAATTTCCTGCAGTTGTGCTGTACGTGGATTTAATTCTATTGTAAGCTGTGTAATTTTATTTGCTGTAATATTAAAATGGATTTGTTTTGTTTCATATCCAACGTGGGATACTTTCAAAGTAAGATTTGCAATTGCTGGAATTGCCGGTAATGTAAAGTTACCGTTAAGATCTGCAACAATTCCCTGTTTGGTTTCTTCAACATAAATAGTCACATAAGCAAGAGTCTCTCCATTGGTTGAATCGACAATAACTCCACGGAGAGTACCCGTTTGCTGGGCAAAGGATAGGCTGCCAATAATTATGATTAAGAAAAGCGAAGCATAGAGAATTTTTTTCATAGCGTTTATTTATTTTGGTTGTAAGCAAATGTTTTGTAAACCAACTATAAAAAGTATTTTTACCCTTTAGATAGAAACTCAAGTTTCGCTAATGCCAAATTGTGCTGAATGAAAAATATATTATACATTTCTGTTTTTCATCTCACTACCTTGAGTCCAATGCACTGTAAATAAAATTCTTATGGATAGAATCCGTAAGCATATCCGAATGACAAAACATACTCCTGTCTCAATACCAGGTTGTATTTCTGTCTTATGTATGAGCCGAATATTCCGTAACCACCCTGGATGTTTGTATAATCTTTTTCGTCTATCCTTATTGAGTATTCGTCAAGATAGCCGTTTGTAGATGAAATGTAAGCAGACACTGCATTATCAAATATCAGCAGCTCAAGATATGCATCGTATATTACAATATTTTTTTTGTTTACTTCACCTACTCCTATTTGTTTCATCACTGAATCGAGTGCAGCATTTTCAAAATTCAAAAAAGTGTTCTTTGATAATTTTGGATATAGCGGAACTGAATCATTACCCGATTGCCTGTATGCTAAAGGAACTTCTTTTGATAATCTTTGCACATTTCCCGGCTCATTTAATTTGTAAAATATTTTTAGTCGGGGCATATAGTAAACACCTTCATCAGCGGTATGCCACACGAATGCGATGTCACGTTTGTCTTCATGCGGAATTAAAAATGAAAGTGAATCAAATAATAGTGTTGCAGGAGTCTTGGTAACAGCATATAATCTTTTACCATTTCTAAGAAGAACCCGCACTTCCAGATTTGTATTTTGCTTGGCTTCCAGGTTCAAATAATAATAATGCAGCAAATCCGTATAGCGTGTTGTATCTTTTCTTTCAATTATAGTATCCCGCAGTTGGTAAACCTCACCATCATACCAGAGCCGTATGTCTGCATCAGTTATAGAGGGATCAATCCTGCTGGTATTAGGATCTATCCCTTCAGCATCATAGCTGCGGGTAAGCGTTGCGGTCTGGAAAGTTGTATCTCCTCTCATCAGGAAAGTTAGTATGTACCTTTCTTTAAATGGCGTTTTGGGATCAACATTTTGATCACATGATGCTAACAGTAATATCAGGAGTATAAATGGAATTAATTTCTTCATAGTCTTTTTTCATTCCAGGTGATCAGAAATTTTTATCTCTTTAGTTTTACTAGTCCACTTACCCGTGTACCTATCCAATGTAAATTACCTTTATCATCGGCTATTGAAAGAGGTACATCTTCTGGAAAAGTGGAATTATAGTAACCCCATTCATCTCTTATTCTCCGCCTTTCTACATAACCAAAAGAACTGAGCGTTCCAAACCAGATTAAATTATGTCTGTCACGAGAAAAAAAATTAATACTATGTGATGATAAGAACGTCCAGGTGTTCTCTGATAAATATGCAAAGCTTGTCATACCCATTGCCGCTTCATTATCATCTGTTTTGAAAGACGCATATAGATCATTATTATAATTACATACTAATGCAATTGCCTGTTTCGGGCAGCCGTCATTATTATCATAAAAATCCCATGTATTTCCGCTGTATTTTGCTATACCAAAATTTGTTGCAGCATATACCGTGTTTTCATTATCGATAGCAACATCATTTACTATATTAATGGGTAAGCCGGTATTCTGTTGATTATAAATAGTAGAGTTTACTCCATCAAATGATATCAATCCATTTCCCCAAGTTCCAATCCATATTTTACCTGTATTATCCCCTGTAATTTTCACAATAGTCATTTCGGGTAAAGTAGTATTTGTTGAGTTATATAATATCCACGCTGATCCGGAGATTTTAACTAATCCTCCGCTCGTGGTACCTATCCATTTGTTATCCTGCCCATCAATGTAAATTGATGCTATACGATTGTCCGGCAGAAGTGAATTTGAATTATTATATGTAGTAAACTTCACTCCATCATAAGTACACAATCCTGCCCCGTCTGTACCAATCCATTTCAAATTATTTTTATCTGTCGCAATAGAAAGAACACTGTTGGTAGGAATGTTTGAATTATGAGTATTATAAATAACCATCATTATAGTATCGACCATATCAATATGAGCTTCTGTTACTTTTTGACTCTCAACATTTACATAGACGCTGTCATTAAGATAATTTATTTTGTTATACTTTATTTTATATCGCCCTGGAAGCAATCCTGAAATATAATCTGGTGTAGTTCTGCCAAGAATGCTATCGTTAAAAATTATATTTACTCCTGGAGGTGTACTTGTGCAATAGATAGTACCCAGCATGGCGGGACTTACAGTAAAATCAAGGTTTATATATTTCCTTTCATTAACAGTAAGAAAAACATTTATCAAGGAATCTTTCCAGCCAGGCAGACGTAGAAGAATTTTATAATAACCGCTATCAAGCCAGGTAATACTATCAGGTGTGTTCCTTCCGGTATTCAAACCATTTAAATATATTCTTGCACCTTGCGGCTTAGATTCGATAAAGATGAATCCTGAATTAGGTTGTGGCTCTGGTTGGCTTATGTTTACTTCTTTATTGCAGGAAATAACAAACCCGAGCAAACCTGTTGCTATAAAGAGGGCAATATTTTTAATTGAATACCTTTGAAATCCCGTAAACATTTTACAAATATTTAAGAAATAATCAAAGAAATGAAAAGATATAAGTCTGTTTCTGTCCAGCACCGCTCTATTTCTCATAGCGTTTATTTATTATTAAATATTTTTGGTCAATGCCATTTGCCTTACAGTAAATATGCATTATTCTTATTCATTACATCAAAAATATTTTATTTATTTCAGCGAATATCCCAAAGATAAACTGCAATAATTCCTATTCCTCCTATCTCAGTAAAATCATTTTCTTTAATGCAGTATTTTCTTCTGTTTGAATGCTGTAAAAATATACTCCGCTTGGGAGATTTTCTGCATTGAATTCTACGGTATGGAAGCCCTTGTCTAATGTTGCATTAACAAGTGTTTCAATTTCCTGCCCTATGGAATTAAATACCTTCAGCTTTATATATGTTCTATCAATAAGAGTAAATGTAATCCTCGTTGATGAGTTGAATGGATTGGGAAAGTTTTGCATCAAGGAAAAGCTATCAGCAAACTCTTCTCCATTTTTTACTTCTGTAATTGTCTGGTAGCTTAATTCAGCTTTAGCAATATTTTCTTCAACTTCAGTCCGCGATCTTCCGTATGCAACTGCAAGATATACCGTTGTTGATTCATATGCTTTTATCGTACCACCTGGAATACCAAACGTTAATATTGAGCCGGTCACAGTTGCTTTATATAATGTGTCATGTTTGGTGTTAGTCAGCCAGTCATATAATGTAGTATCCCCTTCAAAGTAATTATAGTACCAATCATTAAAATGCATAGTGAACCCGCCCCGTTCTTTGAAGAATTTAAAGGCAACATATTCTTTCTTGAATATCTCTATCAACTTGTTTCCATTGTTAACACGTACGCTTTCATTCCCATATTCACTTTCTGTTTTGGGAATAATTTCAAGTCCAATATATGTTGCAATATTATTATCCGCGTTGTTTATTACACTCATTTTAATAATTGAATAAGCTTCAGCCCACCAGCCATAAACGCTCATCTCCACAACAATCGGTGGGTTAGATGAATAAATTGAACCTACAATTTCATAACCTGATTTCAATGGAGGATCAGCCAATTGAAATGACTTTAATGGAAGAGCATCGTTCATATAATCAAAAACGTTATTTCTGTTTACGCTAATTAACCAGGAAGCTCTATCAATTTGCGTTTTATTATCTATCTTAGGTCCGTGTATTCTTATCCTTCCAAATTCATTTACCTGCACACCTATTTTACCCGTCTCAAATTCTGCATCTTCTAAAAATCCTTGCGGATAACAGAATACAGGGATTAGAAGAATTAAGGATAATATTTTTATTGAACACATAATCTTTTCTCATTCATAATTGTAGCTGAACGAACGGATATAATCTTCTTTAAGAAAAAAGCTGAAGGTCTGCTTATTGTAAGCCCCAAATATTCCCAACCCACCATCAATATTGGAATAATCAGTTTCATCAAGTCTTACTGAAAACTGGTCAAGGTAACCATGTGTCGTAGTAAAGTAATTTGATAGCTCTTTATCCATTGAATAAATTTCTAATACTGTCCTGTCGATATAGAAATTGCTTTTCTGAGGGTCTCCATCCGAGATTTTTTTCATAACCCAGTTCAGAGTTTCAAGATCAAATTTGATAAAGTTATTTTTTGATATTGCAGGATATACAGGTTCAACTGTATCACCAACAATATTTAAGAACAATGGTATTTCAATTTGCTGTTGCGAATAAGAATATGCTCCATTATTTTTCTTGTAATAAAGTTTATAGCGGCACATATAAAAAGTATTCCCATCGGTAACGGGCTGCCAGGACATTTTAAAGTAATTCAAATCCTCAATAGGAATTTTGAAGAGGGAATCAAGTATAATTTGTTCGGGTACCCTGGTTTCTGATTGCAGCAGCATACCATTTGCAAGACGTGCTTTAATTGTTAATTTAGTTCCAAAACCCGGCTTAAAATTATTTAGATAATAAATACTTAACAATCCTTTATACCTGCTTGTATCTGTCCTGCTAATAGTGCTATCCTTAAACTTCACAACGTTGGTATCTGTCCATATTTTAATATCGGCATCTTTCACTAAAGGATCTTCGGTATTTATGATTGGGTCTAATCCATATACATCATAACTGTGCGATAGAATTGCCAATTGAAAACTTGTGTCTCCCCGAAGAACTGCGTAAAGGATATACCTTTCCCTAAATTCTGTTTTCGGGTTAATAGAATCGTCGCATGATAAAATCAATGCGGTTGATACCAATAGAAAAAGTGCAATCGATGTTTTTCTTATCATACTTCCAGCTTTAGTATTGTGCCTTATATTTAACAAGACCTCCATAAGTTGCCACCCATTTAATATTGTTTTTATCTATGGCAATGCTTTTTACCTGGTCATTGGGCAGAGGAGAATTGTGAGAATTAAACTCTAGAACATGATGAGTGAATAAAAAATTTGGTAACACACCAAAACCTTCATTAGAACAAACATAAATAAAATTATTTTTATCAAAGGTAAAAGATGTAGTTGAAGGACTAAGCCTTGCACCGGGCATTTGCCAATTATCGCCTATCCTCCTTTTTATACCAAACCAGGTATCATCTCCAGAACCATAGAAGCTGGCATAAAGCATTCCTTCCTTAAACACAAGGCAAGTTGTACTAACATTATGAACGGTATCCTTAGTTGTAAAAGCATACTCGTCCCAGCTCTTACCGTCATAAGCAATTACACCTTTAGTCCAGGTTGCAAGAAAAATATTATTTCTGTCGTCAAATTCAATATCATTTATTTCATCATTAGGCATATAAGGATTATTATTAATATTGTAATTAGTCCACTTAAATCCATCAAATTTTCCAAACCCATTACCATATGTTGTAACCCAGATGTTGTTGTCGGGACTTTTCTTAATTGAATTGATATAATTGCCTGGTATCTCTGAATTACTCGTGTTATATATAGTCCAGGTAGCCCCATCAAACCTTGCTAATCCCCCCATCCCTGTACCTATCCATTTTACATTCTGTTCATCAATATAAATGTAATTTATCAGATCGTCTGGTAAAGGACTGTTTGAAGTGTTGTAAATCTTCCATTCCTTTTCATTATAAACCACAACACCGTAGAAATGAGTACCTATCCACTTATCATTATTTATTTTATCTACTGCAACATAGTTGATGAAATTAGTAGGTAACCCTGAATTTGATTGGTTATAGACAACCCAAATGCTCGTGTCTTTAAGAGTTCTAAAAACCTTTGTAACCTTTTGACTTTCAACCACGACATCTGCGCTATCTTCAAGATGAGTTTCCTTAATTAAATTTATTTTATATTCGCCAGGCACCAAATTAGTTATAGTATATGGAGTACTCTGGTTAATAACTGAATCATTGAACAGTATAGCCGCACCTTTGGGATAGCTTTCTATTATGATTGAGCCGCGCATTGCAGGGTTTTTTGTGTTATCTATTAAAATATGCTTCTTAATATCTTCTTCAATTTCAATATTGAAAGTGGTATCCCTGTAAAGAGCTAAGCGTATCATAATTTTGTAATTACCATCAGCAAGCCATTTAACGCTGTCAGGGGTAAACTGACCTGTGTTCCAACCATTTAGATAAATCCTTGCGCCCTGCGGATTGGAATCGACAAATATAAAACCTTTATGAGGAGATCGAGGGGGTTCAGTAACCGATACTTCTTTATCGCAGGAAATAAAAAGAAGAGAAAGAATAATAAATAGAATGAGTAAAATGTTATTTATTAACAGTTTCATTTAATAGTTATTAATTTTAACAGCAAGATATAAATTATAATAGAATAATTAAAGGCTACTAACTTAGTAGCCCTTTAATTACTAGTCTAATATCCAATCATAGTGGTCTGTAACCCAACAATAAATTACGTTCCTGTCAAGTATCTTCCGTGTTGAAATTGTTCATTTTTATTTTCAGAAAACTATAGATTTTATTTTTGTCTCCAACATTTTAATACTTAGATCAGCAAGTAAAGTTATATTGTTAAAAATGTTAAGACCGCCAGTCGAAAAATTATCTGTAGTTCTTAAACTTTACCAAACCACCACCATATGTTCCAATCCATTTGTACATATTTTTATCTATGGCGATTGCATTAACTCCATCAGCATTAATTGGTGAATTATACTTATTAAAAACGCCTTTAAAACCCATGTTATTAAACAATAAACCAAAACCGTTTCCACTTGAACCTATCCAAACATGATTAAATTTATCCACTGAGATTGTTGTAATATTGCTGCTAAAAATATTATCCAAAAGTTTAAACTCACCATTTATTAAAATTGCAATGACAGCCGCTCCAATATAAAGTTCATTCAAAATACCTACTCCAAGTGCAGTTATAGTATTTTCAATAGGTGAATTGGAGGAATTATAAAAAATGGATTTGCCACCTGGTTTGAAATTGACCAAGCCCTCTCTTGTTCCTATCCAAATATTAGTATCGATAATAGCAATAGACGAAATATAATTTGAGGGCAAATCAGAATTATCTATGTCATATGCCTTCCAAATGTCACCGTTAAAAACTGCAACTCCTTTATCGTATGTACCAACCCAAAGGTTACCATTTTTATCTTTAATTATTGCTGTTATCATGTCAGCAGGTAATCCCGAATTGTTTTTGTCATAGATTGTCCAGTTATTATTATAAAATTTTACAAGACCAGCACTTGTCGTTCCAATCCATATATTGTCTTCATCGTCAATGTATAAAACATTAATTCTGTTATCAGGTATTGGTGAATTATCAGTAGCGTAGATTATCCAGTCTTTTTCATCGAACACTGCAAGCCCTCCACCGTCTGTTCCAATCCATTTTAGATTATTCTTATCTACAGCTATGCTTAGGATATAACTGGAAGGCAATCCTGAATTGGATGTCTTAAAATTTACCCAAACAGTTGTATCTACTAATACTTTGTAAATTGATGTTATAGCTTGGCTTTGAACGGTTACATCAATACTATCGTCCAGGTAACGATCCTTTTTAAATTTAACCCTATATTCACCAGGGAATAAATTATTTATTTGATATGGTGTTTTCTGCCCTAAAGCTGAGTCGTTAAGAAATATATCTGCCTCATTTGGATGAGTTTTACAATCAATATAACCACACATTGCTAAGTTTTTAGTAAAATCAAAAAAAAGGTTTAATCTTTCACTTTCAATAATATTCAATTGAAGTGTTGAATCTTTCCATCCTGTAAGTCTTAAAGTTACTGTTTGCTTTCCAGCTTCTAACCATCGCAAACTATCAGGGGTAACTTTGCCTGTGTTTCGTCCATTCAAATAAATTTTTGCTAGATTAGGATTGGATTCAATATAAACGAAACCTGTATGTATAGCTCCTTCAGGAGGACTAACTGTTATTTCTTTGTTACAAAATCCTGCAGTAAAAACTAAATAGAGCACAAGAATCAATATTGTAATTCTTATTCTTTTCATAATCTAGTATTGGGTTGTACTAAAGTCCATATTTATAACCAAAAGATTCAACATAAGATTGCCTTAGGATAATGGGAATGTTTTTCTTTAAATAAGTCGCAAAAATTCCATAACCACCAATTATATTAGAATAATCTATTTCATCTATACGAATTGAATAAGTGTCCAAAAATCCATGCGTAGTAGAATAATATCCTGATAAATATTTATCCATAATCAGAATTTCAAGTTCAGCTTTAATTATTTTATAATTTTTTTTATTCTCATCACCCAAAGAAATTTGCGTCATTGTAGAATCAAGATTTTTATTTTCAAATGTAATTCCTAATTTTTTAGTAATTGTTGGATAAACCGGTTTTTTATCTTCGTATGTTATCGGTACTTCTTTTATTCTATTCACAACATTTCCATTATTTGATTCTTGATAATATATCTTACATCTACTTATGTAATAATAAACTTCATTATCGGTATTGTGCCAGGAATATGAAAAAGACTTTTTTTCTTTAGCTGGAATTATTAAATCCAATGAATCAATATCTATTTGAGATGGTACTTTGGCGGATGATTTAAGAACTTTTCCGTTATTTAACTGTACCTCTATTTCCAGATTTTGTCTTGGCTCAATGTTAAAGTCCTTCAGATAATAAAAATAAACTGGTGTTTCATACCTTGATGTATCCTGGCGAGGTTTAATCGTATCCTTCATAACATAAACCTTATTATCATACCATATATTTATATTAGCATCTATAACTGAAGGATCAATTTTATTATTTAATGGATTAAATCCTTCCATATCATAACTTTTCGTTAATCTGGCAACTTGAAAACTGGTATCTCCTCTAACTATAAAGTATAGGATATATTTTTCAGTAAAATCTTCCTTGGGATTAAAACTATCATCGCAAGAAAGATAACATAAAGAGAGGAAGAAAAGCATAAATACAATTTTTAGATTCCTTAATAGCATTTTTATAAATCCACTTTTAACGAAACTGTTGGTAAAAAAGGAATCATATTTACACGTTTCCCTGTGTCTCTCTCAAAGTAGAATATATTTTTCCGATCATACACATTTACAATACTTAAACTGAGTTTGAATGCAGTAGAAAATAAACTGAATTTATTAGTAACACTAATATCTAGTCTATGATAGTATGGAAGTCTCCTTATATTTTTACTTCCCATGATTGTATATGGCTGATAAGATTCATAAATATACCAGGGTGAAAAAGGATCATCAAAATATAATTTATCATAGTAACCTTTTATTGGTGTAAAAGGGTGACCTGAATTAAAAATCCAAATTGCACTTGCATCCCAGTTTTCACTTAAATTATATTGTAAGCTAAGATTCAAATTATGTCTCGAATCATATTTCGGGTAATAAATTTTGTTGTTCACTTCTTTATAAGCCCAGCTTAACGAATAAGCTAATGATGTTTGAATTTTTCTGTTATCGAATTTCAGTAGTAATTCCCAGCCATATGATTCACCTTTACCTGTTACCAAATCAAAGTCTTCTGCGCTAACTTTATTTTGATTTAACTCGCAAAGGTTATGTAACAGTTTATAATATGCTTCTATATTTAATGAAATATTATCAGTAAAATTAATTTCAGTTCCTGCTACATAATGAATAGCAGAAGAAGGCGTTAAATATTCTGGAATTACAAACCATGATTCATATAAAGATATTATTTCATTTTCATCAGTAAAAGTAGCTACATCCTGAGCATAAATACCCCACGCAGCTTTAAGGGAAATGTTATCATTAAGTTGATATTTGGTATTTAACCTTGGTTCTATCCTTGTATTATTTTTTTCAGCAAGCGGGGCGCCGCATAATCTTGTACCAAAATCAATAACTAAATTATCGAATCTTAATAAAGTATATTTTCCGTATATGTTCAGGTTAGCTCCATAATCGTGAACATTAGTTATAAACCCTCTGGCATTCTCAAAATACAAGTCTGCATTTAATGATTTAATATAATATCCTACTTTTAATTCGTCGCGACTATCATACATATAAGTAAAATCCATCCTCAATGTTATATCATCAATTTTATTATATCTGTGCAGTGCATTGCTTTTATTAGGAAATACTTCTGCACGGTAACTACTTAAAGATACAGTCGTCTCTGAATAAAGCGGGCTTTCCCACGCCTGAAACCATTGCCCGCCAAAAATATTATTTCGCCAGTTAAAATCTTCACGTAATGAATTGTTATTTTTTAGCCTATCGTTACTATTAAAACTAAAAAGAGAAATCTTAGTGATTTTCTTATCATCATTAGTAGAATAGTTTGCCTTAAAAGAAATGTCATAAAAATCAAATGGAGTCTCTTTGTAATTAAGAAATTTTTTTAACACCTCATCAAACAAACTTTTTCTTGCTGTAAAAATAAAAGAACCATTCGGTATAGGTCCTTCTAAAGAAACTTTACCTGTTAGAAAACTTATACTTCCTGAACCTGCAAATTTATTTCTGTTTCCGCTCTTTGTTACAATATTTAAAACAGATGAAAGTCGCTCACCGTATTCTGCTGTAAATCCACCTTTGTAAAACTCTGCTGCATTAATTATTTCAGGGTCAATCACACTGAATAAGCCCATAGCATGAAAAGGATTATAAACTGTTACACCATTATATAACATTAAATTCTGGTCGCTTGAACCACCGCGTACATAGTATCGGGCTGATACATCACCTGTTGATTGTACACCAGGTAATAATTGAAGTGAACGAATAATATCAGTTTCCACACTTTTAGGAAGTAGCTCTAAATCCTTAATTGCTATTTTATGTAATCCAATATTTGTTTTAGAAGAGACTCTTTTCCCTAAAGTTTCTATTTCATCCAATTGAAAATTGCGCGGGGACAATGAGATTTTTATTTGTAATATTTTACCTTCAGCTATTCTAACAGGTAGCTGTTTGGGCTGATAACCAATGTGTGTCACTTTAATGATATAATCCATATTGGCAGGTACAGATCGTAACATAAAATTACCATTCATGTCGGTGGAAACACCAAGCTTTTTCCCATCAAGCACTATGTTAACATATGCAAGCGATTCGCCATTAGTGGAATCTTCTACCGTTCCGCGGAGTGTTCCTGTTTGAGCTAAATAAATCAAAGGAAATAAAAAGTATATAATAAGAGAAATTATTAGAGTGGCTTTGTATTTTAACAAAATATTTATCCCAAATAATATTTAAACATATTAAAATTTTAGTATTACATTTAAATACTTTTAGTTCAATAATAATATTTTAAAAAAAACTTTCGCAAATCTTCAGTTAAATAAGTAAAATAATTCCTCGCAAAAATTAAGCGGAGTTTATTCATCAAACTCAGCCAAAATAATTAATTAAAAACTACAATTGTATGTTTGTTAAGCTTCCAAAACACCCGCAGCTTACTTCTTCCCCTTCAAATATTTTAGCTATTATTACAGCCGTAAAAAGTGAAAGTAAACCTAATGCTGTATTACTTGCAAGATTTGTTTTTATGTTTGTTATAAGTAACATCCCAACTATAACTTCGATAATTGGAAAGAAGTAAGAAAGAAAATCTAACTGCCATTCATTCAGCATTTTAAATTTACCAAGAGCTACTGCAAAAGCATTTAAATCAGTAAATTTCATAATAGCAGAGAATAGGAATACTGCCCCAAAGAATATTCTCAAACCTATTAGTAAAGATTTAGTAGAAATCATTTGTTTAATTTGTACCTGCATTATTACTCCGATTTTAATTAAACATACTTTTGAAATATCTATTCAAAAAGAATCTCTACTTGGAATATTTACTTCGTAAATATTTAATTAATTGAAAGCCTCCGTCACATTGGAAGGCTTTGGGACTCTCCCCTTGTCCCATAGTTTCCTTCTTCGTAAATACTTAATAAATTGAAAGGCTCCGTCACTCATCTTAAAATATTCATGCTCCATCACCTATACTTGCTGTATATTTCTATCTCAGCCTTTACCCTAGATAACAAAGTCCAATATAAAATGAATATAAAAAGCGGTCAATAGTACTCATTACCAATTTATTGGTTCAAAGTTAGTATCCATTACCAATTTTTTCCCTCAATGTTCCGATTGCTATTTTTTTATACTATATTGCCACAAAATTTCCAATAATATGATGAACGAGCTTTACAAATATTTTGATTTATTAAAATCACCAGTTAGTCCAATTTCCTACTCTATCTTACTAACGGCTATAGTACTCTTCGTAATTTATTTTACAAATAAAAAAATATACCTCCCACTCTTGAAAAAACATGCTAAGGAAAAAGAAAATCTATTAGCAGAATATCAGGAAAAAATGGCATTACTTTCTATTCATGATCCGGATCCAATAATAAGAATTGATTCTGAAGGAATTGTTCAATTTGCAAATGTACCGGCAAAGATGCTGTTGGGAATTGATAAAATTGAAGATGAAAGAATAAATTCGATTATTCCTGGTATAAACATTAGTCCTATAGAATTGGTTGAAAAAAATGCTACGCAAGTATTTCATTTATTCTTTAACAATAAATCTTTTAGTGTTTTTGTTACCGGAATATCAGCAATTAACAGCGCACAAATTTACATGCATGATATTTCTGAACTTAAGGAAAAGGAAGTTAACCTGGAGGAATCACAGAATAAGCTCAGTGAATTGAGCAATAGACTACAGGATTTAATTGAAGAGCAGAAACAAAGTTTTGCTGGAGAACTTCATGATAATATAGGACAAACTCTTTTAATGCTTAAAATGAAGCTTAACAAATTAACCCAAAGATACCAATTGTTGCATAAAGATAAAGATTATATCGAAGCTATTGAGCTGATAGACCAATCTGTTAAAGAGATGAAAGAAATAGTCTTAAAATTAAAACCAAAGCTTTTAAAGGAAATGGGTCTGATTGCCGCTTTAAGAGATCTATGTTGGACCATCGCTAGTGAGTGTAATTTAAAAGTAAGTTTTAATGTTTCTCCAGAAACTTTTCGTTTAAATGAAGATTTGGAATTAATGCTTTATAGATTGGCACAGGAAGCGCTCAATAATATTGTCAAGCATTCCAACGCAAAAGAATTTGGGATTCATTTAATAAAAGAAGAACAAAACATTAATCTAATGATTTATGATGATGGCAAAGGTTTCGACTATGATAAAGTGAAAAACAGTGGTTGGGGATTGTACGGAATGAATGAAAGAGTGAAAAGAAATGGAGGAATATTTAAAGTTGACTCCACACCGGGTACAGGAACAAATATTATTATTGAAATTCGAATTTAGCTTATGAAAAAATTAACGCTTATTATAGCTGATGACCATTATATGATTAGAAGAGGTATAAAAAGCTTATTACAAGAACGAGAAGGAATTTATATTTTTGGAGAAGCTGTGAACGGAGTAGAATTAATAGATAAATATTTTACATGCAAACCTGATCTAATCATAGTAGATATTTCGATGCCGATTCTTAATGGTTTGGATGCTGTTAGACAAATAAAAGAAAGAGATAATAACGTAAAGGCTCTGTTTTTATCGATGTATGAAGGTGAAGAATATATGTATTATTGCTATAAATCTGGTGGAAATGGTCTTATAAATAAAAATGTTATAGAAGGAGAGCTTTTCTTAGCTATAAATAAAATAATCAATGGAGAATTATACTTTGGACTTAATTTTGACGTTCATACTTTTAACCAGGTCATTCATAAATATGAGGAGGATAATGAATCTTCTTTAATTCTGGAAATACCTGAATTAACTGATAATGAAACAAAAACTCTTAAGTTAATATCTCAGGGATTTACAAGCAGTGAAATAGCTGATAAATTAAATGTTTCAAAAAGATCTGTTGACCATTACAGATCTGAAATTATGACTAAATTAAAAATTAATAACCTTCCAAGTTTAATTAAATTTGCTGTAAAATTTTCATCAATAAATAAATAATGGGGTTAAAAATATGAAAAACGTTATCTTATTACTTTACTTCTTTTTAACAATTGAATCATTAAACGCACAGGAATATGGCCGCATTTACACAAAAACAGAAGCAAATGCTCTTTACGGAAATGTGTTAGTTTCAATAGAAATCAGTTCTGCAGAACTTAATGGTTATATGTTTCAAACAAAAGATTATCTCATGTTTAATATAATAGATGGGGAACTGATCATCTTAGATAATGAGCGAAAATCGCTCAGACCTGTAGGTGAACAATATAGTTTAAGCATGGTTTTTAAAGTCTATAGTATTTCGAAAATGCAGGAGCTCTTAAATCAAGGTAAAGAAAAGATTGTAAAATTAGAGGCAAGAGAAAATGTAATAAGCATAACAAATGGAGATTTTACACTTGAATTTAGTGGTAACTGCCCACCGGTTTGTCCTTAATGGCTTGGTTAATTTATTATATAGCATTATTTACTTGGCTTCTTCCTCCTTTTAAACAAAGGAAAGGAGAATATTTCTATTATTTTTTAATTATAGCATATGCCGAAAGTACAAGCTATTTGCTTTTGAAATTACTCCATTTACACTTGGATTATTTTTACTTTTGTTTTTCTATAGTACTTCTTCGTTCATTATATAATATTATTAAAATAAATAAATATATTTTAGATATTTTACTAATTGCTGTTTTTATTATAACCTTATTTGTTCCATTGGATTATGTCAAGATATTTATTGCCATTATTCATTTGATAATATTGCTATTATTTATTATAAGATTTACCGAATATTTGGTTACAAATCAAAGAATATTACTTTTTCATACTGCACTAATATTATATGAATCCAGTATAATATTTAAATTTATCTTTAGAGTATTTATGCCTGTTACGGGAATTGATTATTTTTACATTACAAGCGCATTTGAAATATTATTTGCATTCTATTTTTTATTTGATACAGCAGAAAGTTCCAAACTTTTTATTAATTTGAAAAACAAACTGTAACTTATTTAAAATATGAGGTAAAGACTTTTTGCATAACAATATCTTTTCTGTTCATAAATATCTGTTTGTAGTAAGTAATAATAAACGTGATACAAACAATTGCAAATTAAATATTGTTAGAAATTGGTGAACTTTTTAAAGAATTATTGGTATGAATCATTTGTCCAAAATAGATCAACCCATCAGAATGAATAGTGGTAAGTAACCCCTTTTTTCTCCGCTTATTAATTAAAGCTCGATCACCGTATTGATAGCTGTTTTCGGTTTTATAATAAAATTATCGGGCAGCATAAATTTTTTATTCCCAAATATGCTATGTTGATTTATCTAAACGATATTTCCTTGGAATAGATTATTAATTGTTACTCTCTAATAGCAATTGTCACTTTCTATAAACCAGCTTGATAATAAACTTATCAGTTATTGAAAAAACATGCTACTTTTCACGGTGAAGCAGTTCTATAAAAAAGTTGGAATGAAAGAAATTAAATTCTAGTCGCAAAAATAATAGCAATCGGAATATTGAGGGAAAAATTGGTAATGGATACTAACTTTGAACCAATAAATTGGTAATGAATACTATTGACCGCTTTTTATATTCATTTTATATTGGACTTGAATATCTATGTAAAGATTTAGAATAAAACAAAAAGCTGGAAAGAAATCCTATATGAATTAACTGGAGTTGATGTAAGCAGATGCCCGAAATGTAAAGAAGGAAAGATGAAGATGGTGGAAATAATATTGCCAGCATTTATACTTTACAGCAATAAATATTTACTGCCATAAAGAACCAACGGCTGAGTGTGATTTTAATTTTTTAATACTTGTAAAACAGTAATTTTGAAACAAGCGTGGATAGTTATTGTATTAAATTTAATAGAGAGAATAAAAAGAAAAGGAATGAGAAGAATATTTAAAATAATTGATTAAAAAGAATGTCATTTACAGAAAGAAATATTATTAAGACAAATAAATAAAGAATAAAAAAAGAAGATGAGACAAATAAATGCCCATAGTAATCCAAGTACTTATAAAAAGATAATGGCGGCTTCGCACAACGGTGTTTTATCCGAAATTGAGGCAATGACATTCTGCAACGGATATGGATTAATAATGGTTAGTAACTTAGATAGTCTATTATTTTTTTGTCTCAACCCTGCTTGCAGTAGGCAAGTTCGGATAAAACACTAAACGTTAGGCAATTGCAATTTCCCATTTTATAAAAATAAACCGGACGGTGCTCAGAACACCGTCCGTAATTTGGCAAACAAACTTATCTCACCCTGGCAAGGTGAAATGACTATTACCCACGAAGTATTAGCTATTTGTCTGCCATTTAAAATCTAAAAATAATGAAGCAATTTATAAATCCCAAAAAGAGGTAAAAAGCCTGATTTGTTAATGAACGAGTGAACAAGTTTCTATTTTTGTAATTAACTAAATCAAAAAAAATTCGGAGAAAATAATGAAAAAGTTATTCTTTCTTATTTTATTTTTTAGCATCAATATTCTAACGTTTGGTGCTAATGTTTATTTCTTGAATGATGGTTTAGGATACATTTATACTAATGGTCAGACTTTTACTAGTGATGCATCGGGCAGAGCATTAATTCATTATCATCTTTGGGCAGATCCCACTAAGTATAGTGTTAGTGAATGGGGTGCAAGATTTCAAGATCCTGATGGAAATTGGTCAGATTGGAGTCAACTTTCAACTTCGCAAGGACTACACGAATGCTTGAAAGCTGGAACTTGGCATGTTCAAGGACGTGTGTGGGTGGATTATGATATTTATGGCTACAGTGATTATTATATGTATACGAGTTTTACATTATACTTTAATGCTGTTGATAACTATGCACCGTCTGTACCACAAAATGTCTCAGCCTCATGGCAAAGTGGCCATCCGCGAATAACTTGGGCGAATAATAGTGAATATGATATGGGGTCATATATAATTGCAAAACAGGTAGATGGTGTGTCATGGTGGATGGATGTAGCTACCGTTTCGGCTGGAACAACATCCTGGTCGGATCCCTATGCATGGCCATCAGGAAAATTTGATCCTGTGTATACACTTCAATATAAAGTAAAAGCTAAAGATATAAATAACAATATATCAGATTATTCTTCCGTGCAAACTGTATATGGGAATTCTAATTTATGGAAAAGTACAAGTATTTTTGATAAAGATATAACAGATTATAAACTTTACGCAAATTACCCGAATCCATTTAATCCAACGACACAAATTGCTTATCAATTGCTTAATGATGGATTTGTAAAACTTATAGTTTATAATACTATTGGTCAGGAGGTTGCAGAGCTTGTTAATCAATATCAGGAAAAAGGTAGTTATACAGTACAATTCAATGCAGTTAATTTACCAAGTGGAATTTATATATATAAATTACAAACAGAAGGATTTAGTGATATTAAAAAAATGATATTAGCGAAGTAACCATCTAAAAGGGGCAAAATAAAACTTGCCCCTATTTAAAAAAAAATTGTAAAATCATGAATTATTAAAAAATCTTAAGGTTAAGTAATGAAAAAGGTATTATTAATATTTCTCTTTATTTCTTTCAACTTTTTAGCTGCACAGGAAAGCGAACCCTTTTCTAACTTTGATTTTGGGGTTTACGGCGGTATTAATTTTTATAATACAGACAACATTAGAGGTGATTTTCTCGTAGAACTTAAAACGAATCTCATATCTTCACTTAAACTGAAAGCATCTACTGGTTATTTTAGGACAATTCAACCATACTCTTACACTGTAAGAAAATACTCTGAATATCCTAGTATTGATACTATTCCAATATTTTTTGCAGGTAAATATAATTTAGTAAGTAAAAATTATGATATTTTTCCACTTACCTTAGGCATTCAATATAATTTCAATCAAAGTATTTTCTCGCCGTATCTCTCAATAGATGTAGTTTATAACTTTATCAATGCGTCAATAGAGACTTCGCCACCTGAAGTTTGGTCTTATTATTCAATAGATGAGATACCTGCCGAATTTAAGGAAAACCAAAAAAAAGAAGAGCTTCCAGTTAATTCGTACGGAATAATATTAGGAGCTGGTACATCATATCATATTTCTTCAAAATTGAATCTTGATATTAGATACTTGTTCAAATACGATAATAAGATTATCAACACGCATCATTTCATTGTAGGTATTTATTTTTAAAGGAGTAGAGAAATGGATTTATTAAATAAAACTCTTTGTCTTTTGCTTCTTGGTTTTTTAAGGGTTGACATTTTTCCTCAGGAACAATCTTATATCTCAACAAATGGAAATATTAACAATTCATTCCGCACAAGAAGTATTTACAATATATCAACTTTTACTCCATTAAAAAAAAATAATTCTGCTGGAGTTTTAGATAGTCTTATTTATATAAGTACAAACGGTGATAGAAATAGGATTGCATATAATTATAATGATGATTTATCATTAAATTATTTCACAAATGCAATTTGGTATAATGGCGAATGGATTAATTCCGATAAACATACAAACACATATAATTCTGAGGGAAAGCTTATATCAGTTCTTTGGGAATGGTTTAATACATCATCAGAAGAATGGTTCAAAGACGCGAAGGACCTTTATAATTATGATTCGTTAGGAAATAGGGATTTTAGTTTACATCAGTATTTCAATGGGCAGGATTTTGTGAATGGTTTTAAATATGAATATTGTTATGATACTTCAAACAATTTAATATCATTAGTAAATAAACGTTGGATAGATGGTATATGGGTAAACAGTTCTAAAATAGTTAATACAATCAATTCAAACAATCTAAAGGATAATACTTTAACGCAGCTTTGGGTAAACAACCAGTGGATAAATTCTCAAATAAGTAATTATGAATACAATGAAAATCATAATACAATTGCTATTCTTACAAAAATCTGGCAAGAAAATAAATGGGTAAATCTTGGTTTGGGATCATTTGAGTATGATGACAATAATAATTGCATTCTTGATAACTGGCAGATTGCAGAAAATAATAACTGGGAGAATTGGTTCAGAATATTTTATGAATATGATAGTAACAATAATTTAATTCATCTTTACGGTGAAGAATGGGAAAGTAACCATTGGGTTCAAGAAAATGAACCACTAAAAGTAACAAATCCGGATGGCATCTTATACGGGTATTTAGCTAAAGAAATATTTTTATATTATAGCAAACCTACAAGTGTAGGAAGTGGAAAAAATATTGCTGATGGGTTTAATCTTCTTCAAAATTATCCAAATCCATTCAATCCCTCTACAACAATTAAATACGCACTACCTAAAGAATCAACTGTTGAATTAAAGATTTATGATATTATGGGAAGAGAGGTTAAAACATTTATGTTTAGTGCTCAACCTGCCGGATATAATGAAATTGTATGGGATGGTACAAATGAATTTGGCCAACAGGTTTCAAGTGGTGTTTATATTTATAGTATTAAATTCAAAGGTATTAATGAATTAATAACTACTGAAAAATCTGCAAAATTAATTTTAGCTAAATAAACTGAACCAAAAGCGGGAGTATTTTCCTCCCGCTTTTTTTAATCGAGGAATAAAGATATGCAATACAAACATATAAAACCCTTTTTGTTCACGTTGGTAATGTTATCAATAAGTTGTTTCGCACAAACCTGGGAAAAAGTAAATATGTCTTTTACCGGAAATGATTCCATATTTTATTATGCTAGAATAAATTTTGTGACGAAAAATGTTGGATGGATATCTACCATAGGCTATTATGATTTTGATCAATATCGTTCAATTTTACTTGAAACCAATAATGGTGGTGAAAACTGGAAATTGGAACAATCATTAAATAAGAGTATTACAACAGAATCAACCTATTGTTTTAATACAAGTAATGTTTGGTTTTTAGGTTTATCAGGCGATTTACTTTTTACAAGCAATATGGGTTTAACGTGGGATACTTCCAATATATTCGTTGAAAATTACTATATACCAGGATACGAATTTGGCGCATTGAATTTTTTTGATGAAAAAAATGGAATTGCCTTTAATAAATACCGATGGTATACAACAGACGGTGGATATAACTGGATAAAAAGTATTGATACAACCACAATTTTCCCTATGCCTACCGATGTTTATTTTATTGATAATAAATTAGGATGGATTGTAAGTATGTTAAATCCTTTTGTTACAGATGGCGGTAGTGTAGGTAATACAACAAATGGGGGAAAAACTTGGGCATATCAACTATCTAAAACAAATATTTTATATGGTGTTTATTTTATTGATTCTTTGAAAGGATTTGCAGTTGGTACAAATGTTATAATGACTGGAGGCTGTATTAAGAGTACAAAAGATGGGGGTAAAAGCTGGAGCGATACAACTTATGAGGGTGTTGGACCTTTCAGGAAAATTAAATTTTTAGATAGTTTAAATGGCTGGATGTGCGGAACAGGGAAAATCTATAGAACTGCAGATGGAGGAGAAACCTGGGAATTACAATTAGATGGATTGAGGACAAATTTAGAACAACTGATAATACTTAAGAAAGAAAAAGTTGCTTATGCATTTGGTAAAGATTGGAATGATAAGACACATACTTTATTACGGGCAGATTTAAGTAATTTGACTAATATAGAAAAAGAAAGAGAGTACAAACCAAAAAATTATTTGCTGTTAGAAAATTACCCAAATCCATTTAATCCAACTACAACAATAAGTTACAACTTACCAGAGGAAGGAAGAATAACAATTAAAATATTTGACATACTTGGAAGAGAAGTAAGAACATTGGTTAATGATTTTAAGAATACTGGTAGTTATTCTGCTGTTTGGGACAGTAAAGATAATTACAATAATGAAGTTTCTTCAGGAATTTATTTCTATAATATTAAGTTCAAGGATAATTCTATTACAAAGAAGATGATTCTTGTTAGATAAAATTCTGTAGGGATACGCCCTGGTGTATCCCTACAATTTGTTTATAAACTGTAACCATAATTTTACACTGGAATGATTTTTAAATGAACATGAATAAAATAAAATACATTGGTAAAATTGTAAGAATGATAAGCATTATACTAATTGCCTTTTCTTTGGTATTATTTAATAGCTGCAAAGACAAGATTGTAAATCCGGGACCAAAACCGGAACCAATTCCAGACTCTATTCCAAATCCGGTTTTAAAGGGAAACTATGCTTTATGCTACACAAAATCATACAACGACCACTGGGAGATATTTGCAACTAATTTTAAAGGAACTGATCCACAAAACATATCTAATCATCCTTATGATGATGAATATCCTCAATGGTCGCCGGATGGAAGATATATAGTATATTCAACCGGATATAATATTTATGTTTATGATACAAAGAATAAGACCGAAACTAATGTAACTTCAGATGGGGGTAGTGCAAGCCAAAATCCCTTTTGGACACCAAATGGGAAAATCTGTTTTAATTATCCTTATGCCTATTCTAAATTTAGAGGAACGTGGATAATAAATCCCGATGGCAGCAATAAACAAAATATATTAGATTCCATAGCCACTGATGAAATTTATTTCTATCCGGATAGTTTTACTTTCCTTTATGAAGATGAAGTACATAAACTTCATAAAACTAATATTGAACATACATTTGATGATTTTATTCTGGATATTGGTTATGGTGATAACTATATACCGATTTTTGGTTTTAATCCCAATACAAATGAATTATTAATTGAACCTAATGATGTTAATGGATTGGCTTTATTCAACATAAATAGTAAAACTATGGATATTTTTTATAATGCTGATGCTAATTATTCTATTCAAAGATGTTGTTACTCCAGTGATTTTTCCAAGATTGCAATAATAGAATTTAATAGCACTAATGGAAGATATTTATCCATTTTAGAAAATGGAAGCAAATATAATCTAATCCGAATACCAATAACCACTCCAATGGTTAGTTTTGGTTGGTCTCCAATTCAATTTTCACCAGATGATAAATATATTGCATATTCAAAGCAGTATTGGCAAAACGGAGATTGGGTTTCCTGGAAAGAGTACTTATACATAATTGATGTTAATTCTGGTGTGGAAACCATTGTCGTTGAAGGATTGAATCCTTCATGGAATCCTAAACCATAAATTTATATTTCAGAACATTAAAGGAGTTGCTATGAAAATATTTCTGAATTCATTTTTTATAATCTTCTTGATTACTATTTTCGTCTCAATCAATACCAACGCACAAGATAAAAATAAAAAAAAACTTACTTTGGAGGAAGTAAAGGAAATGTGTGGCGTTCCGGTAGATAAAGATGAAATGAAAAAGGTTCTTGCAATCCAAGATAGTCTGTATAAAGAGTACCTAAAAAAGAAAGGATTGAAAAAAACCACCACTATTCCAAATTGGCAAAACTATATGTCTAATGTTGATAATCAATATGGTTGCAAAAATTGCTGGGCACATGCTGCCACCGGAATGGTTGAAGGACAATTACAAATTATATATGGTTCTAAAATAGGTTCAAATGGAATTGATTTGGATGAAATGGATATTGTAAATAATTCAGGTCATACAGGCGGCTGCAATAATGGTGATTTTCCAACTACAGCATTATCCTATATTCAATCTTCAAAAGTAATATCTGAAATCGGTTCATATCCGAATTTACAAGGAGTAAGATGGGATATAAACTCATTTAGTATTTTAGGCGTTATGGGTGGTATAGATGGTATAAAAAACGCCTTAATAAATGGACCGGTGACTGCCAGTTTTTATGTTTATCAAAGCTTTTATGATTTTTTTGATTTGTATGAAAATAGAACATCAATTTATCATCAGGAAAATCCACTTGGAGATCCTTATATAGGTGGGCACGCAGTAGTAATTGTAAGCTATAATGAAGATCAACAATATTGGCTTTGTAAAAACAGTTGGGGCAGTTGGTGGGCAGATGGTGGTTATTTTAGGATAGGTTACGGACAATGCGGAATTGAAACTTGGCAAAATTGTACAGTTACTGTAAATCAAAGTTGTTACGCTAAAATCGTTCCAAATTTAATTAATTCATTAAATACTGCATTCAGTTACGGTTTTGAAAATGGTGAATGGGCACGCCTTGATAATAATAGAATTACTTTAAGTAATAGTCTTGCCCTACCATATCCCGGAACATTAAATTTATCAAGTTCAAACATAACAGTACCATCTAATATTACATTTACGATCAATTCTGGAACAAAAGTATTGTTAAACGGTAATTCAATCGTATCATCGGGAGGCACTATAAGTGTTTCAAGTGGTGCATATTCAGATGGAGCCAAATTATTAAGTACAAGCGGTTCCATAAAAGGCATATATTTACCACAGACAGCAATAAATAATGCTGTTATTGGAGAAAAAGTTGAACTTTTAGGTTCTACATATTATACCAACATTTCTATATCAAATAAATATAATGTTGATTTATACGGTAATGGAACTTCATCTTCAGTAATTAATGGAAATATTTCTGTAAACAATTCTCAGTATATCGATGTAAATAATTTAAAAGCATCCAGGTTAGCCATTAATGGCGGGGTAAATAATTTTACAAATAATATTTTGCTTGAAAATCCAGGCGTAGACGTTCTTTCAATTTATAATTGCCCAAGCCAAACAATAACATATTCATCAATTATGAATTCTGATGACATTGGTGCTTATATAAATAACAGCATAGGTTCGTTTGAACATTGTAACATTGAAGGGCACGGTACAGGATTATATTTTTATAACAGCTCAAGCTTTAATGTTGATAATAGTTATATGTGCGGAAATTATCCATATGATATGTATGCTTTAGCACCGGCAATTGCTCATTGTCATACAAACACGTACAGTAACGTACCAACAAGTAGCTGCCACGGCAATGTAATAATAATGGGTACTAGTAATATTTGTATGGTACTCAAAGCTAATGCTGAAAGATCAGTTG